>CALHBZ010000057.1 GCA_937930605.1 Streptococcus oralis | reverse complement strand
ACTGCAGCCTTTGGAGAAACCAAGACATCAAACTCAGCTGTGTGCCCCTTGTAATGCAGGGTCAAGGTTTGACGGCCGGTCTTTTGAGCATCGTAACCCGTAATTTCAACACCTTTATCAGTAAAACCGTGAGTCTCTTCTGTCTCATCATCATAGAGAACACCGAAGCGACCTTCTGCAAGATCCAATTGATCTCCTACCAGATAGTCCGTTTTTGGTTTCTTAGTAATATACAAACCTGCTACTTCTTTTGGTTTTCCTTCATCTTGACCAGTCACTTGTACCTTTAAATCACCAGTAACTGGAAGTCCAAGGTAGCTGACCGTGAGCTTCTGTTCCCCTTTTTGATGAGTGTCGTATCCAGATACCATCACACCTGAGTGAGTGAGGTTGATCAGCTCGTCGGCTTGTCCCCCTTCGTATTGAACACGGAGTGTTCCGCCTCTGAGGTCGAGTTTTTCTCCCTCTTTATAAACCGTCTTCTTAGGTCCTTTTTCAAGGCTGACAGATTTAATTTTTCTTTCATCCTGTGGAATCGCTACAGCCAAGGTGTTACTGATTTCTTTGCCAGGTAGTTGAGTACGATAGTAGAGGAGATTTGGTTGTTTGTCAAAAGCCAATGGTGCTGTTGCTAGGTCCCCACCAGTTTCAGTCTTCAAGGTTGCAATTGGTGTTTGCGAATCCGCCTTGTCGTAAACGGTGATGGTTGCGCCTGCCGGAACATCAGAGAAGCCTAGTTGAACTTGATGGTTTCCAAGTGAACGAGCCGCTACCTTAGCCATTGGAATATTTTGACTTTCTGTGTCCAAGGTTTCGTACATCTTCCAGTTGTAGATACGAATGGCCTTCCAAGGTGTTCCGTTATCAGATGTAATGACATGCAAACGCCAGTCTTGGGCGGTGATTGGTTTATCAAGAGTGATATCCGTAACGTGCGCTTTATTACCACGGACTTCCTTAGCTAGTTTCCACTCGCCATCAGTATCCTTGTAATAAAGATCAAAGTCCTTGGTGTTCATCAAACCATCGTTAACAGACTCACCGCCAGCTCCCGCATGATCCATCACCCATCTAACAACACGACGTGGTTGGGTCAAACGAATATCGACACTACCGCTCAATTGTCCTGAAGACCACTTGTCTGATAGACTGGTAATGGTACCGTTCAACATGCCTTCGATACCTTCTCCACCTTCAATATTTGGGAAAGTGCTACCGATTACCTTTGCACCTGGAACAATATTTTCAGCCAAAGGTCTTGGGAGAGTTGTATCCTGAACAGTCATCCCCCAGTTAAAGAATGTCGTCGCAGCTTCAGAACGAAGTCCATTTTTACCAACTGCAACGACTTTCAATTCTTGAGTCGTACCAGTCGCATTAGCAGAACGGCTAACTTTTGGCAAGTAGATGGTTGAAGCAGATGAACCTGTCAACAATCGCCAGTTATCCCCGTCTTTTTCGTAGACTTCATAGAAATCGGCATCTTGGTTACCCGAAAATTGAACAACTGCTTCAGCTTCTTGGGCATTCTTAAGAGATTGCTTCACCACAGAGAGACCTGTCGGTGCTTGTGGTGCTTGGTCATTGTCTGAAATTGTTAATTGACCTAGGTTGAACTGATAATCTTTTACAGCTCCCTCATGTTCGAAGAAGAGTTTAACTGCATAGATGGTTTTACCTGCTAGTGAGCTAAGGTCAAATTCTTCATTTGTCCAGTTGTCAGAAAGGGTCAGTTCTTTCCATGCATCTGCATCCTCAAATTTGTAGTCTGGAGTCGTAGAGAAGGCCATATAAACTTTCGAGCCTTTTCCTCCCTTATGGGCAACCCGAAGTTTGGTTTTCTCCGTTACTTCTAGTTTAGTAGAATACAAATTCACATCTTGGTC
>CALHBZ010000056.1 GCA_937930605.1 Streptococcus oralis | reverse complement strand
TTGAAGAGATGATTTATCGTGGATTGGTGATGACTGCTCTGGAAAAAGGGAAGAAATGGGGACTGGATGTACTCGGATCAGCTATATTATTTGGAGTATTGCACATTAGTAGTCATGGATGGATCTTGACAGACTTTGTCTTCTATATGGGCGGCGGTCTTATCTTTGCAGTCTTATTTAGAGTAACCAAGTCCATTTATTGGCCTATTGGACTGCATATAGTCTACAATGGCATTGGTCAAATTCTGCCCTTGTTGTTTTAGAGGTTTTGCCAATCCTAAAAATAAAAGAACTGACTAGCTAAGTCTTGTAAATGAGACTGGTTTTTCAGTCTTTTTTTATTTTGACTATCTTTTACTAGTTTTTGATCAATTCTTTGTTACCTTAAATGAAAAGCAATTTTAGAATCTAATCACGAAATCCGACTCTATTAAAGTTTGTCAGTCTGAGACTTTTTTTGTATAGTAGAAATATGAAATTTACAAAAATAATCAGTAGTCTGCTTGCTCTTGGAGCTTTACTCATGCTTTTATCAACTTGCCAGAATTTTAAAAAGACGCAACTGGTCTTGTTTGAATCCCTTTCTTTCGGTATGCCTGTTAAATCCTTTGAAGAAGTATTTGGAGAGGCTAGTGAAGTGGTGGAAGAAGAGGAACTGGCCTATCGCGATACTTGGCGTGCAGAAAATCCTTATTTCTATAAAATAGGTCGCCTTTTCTATCACTATGAACAGATTACTTTGAAAGGCTATACTGGCCGAGCAAGATTCACATTTTCAAAATCACATCGTTTGGAAGAAGTGACGGCTCATTTCCCCGTTACCTCAAAAGCTGAGCAGCAAGCATTGCTCTTTAACTTATCCCAGACTGTAAAAAAAGAACTTGAAGCTCTTCCAGATTACCAATCCATGGCAACTGATACAGTAGGACTCTATGATGACGGCTATCGCTATAAAGTCAAGCTGGAAGGAAAAAGGAAAGAACTCTGGGTCGATGTTTATCCGACAGAAGATGGGTCTGTTGAAAGCCAAGTCGATAAGTACACTATCCGAGTGGATCAGTTTCTTATGTATCAATAATGTACTGACCCCAAAAAGTTAGACAATTAATTTATCCGAAGGATTTAGTTCTG
>CALHBZ010000055.1 GCA_937930605.1 Streptococcus oralis | reverse complement strand
AATAAAACACCCCAAAAGTTAGATTTTTTCTGTCTAACTTTTGGGGTGCAGTTCAAAATGGGATTCACTGAAAAGACGAACTAATCCCCTAAAATTTCATATAGACTAGTGTAGGACCACCCCAAAAGTTAGACACAGCTCTAACTCTTGGGGTATTTTACTATATCCCTAACCGATGAGTCCAATAGACTCTTCCCGATTCCATAAAAAATTCATTTGAAACTTTACCCCCTTTTCAATCCATACGATAAAAGACCTTTGAAACAGATAGAGACAAAACTTTAATCGCCAGACTAGTTTCTATTCGTTGTCATGTCAAGTCAGATGAGAGGGTAGATCAAGTTGATTTTGCAGTAGAATCATGTTATAATACAAAATACTTTGATTATGAAAGGAAAGTAAAAAATATGAAATCATACTTTAAAGTATCACTAGCCCTTGTGGCTTCACTTGTCTTCCTACTCGGATGTTCCAAACAAGCATCTACACCTGCTAGCAGCAATACCAAAGAAGACAAAACAACTCAGTCAAGCGAGACCAAACAAAGCAGTCAACAATCATCTGAAAAGAAAGATGAGACAGAAATCCACACATTTGTCCACAATAGCAATCCCGGAAGAACTTCTACCTTGACATACACTGTTAAGGGGGATGATGTTGTAAAACAAACTGTTCATAATGTACTTGACCCTGAAAAACTTAATAATACCGCGGAAGGTATTAAGGAAATTGTTGACGATACTTATAAAGGTTATGAAGGGGTCAAAGGAGTTACACAAAAGGTTGAAATTCAAGACGAAAAAGTTATCCAAAACATCGAAGTTGACATGACTGTCGCAAGTCTGGACGAGCTGAAAAAAGCAATGCCAAACGAATATTCTGGTATTGGAAACCGTGTTAGCTTTGCTGCTTCGAAAAAAATGCTTAAAGAGGCTGGTTATACCGAACAAACCAATTAATGCCCCGTTCTCATACAAAAAATTCTTGGTCGTTGACCAAGAATTTTTTTATTCCATCTCAAAAACATCACTCTCTTGTTTGTTTGGTAGA
Organism: Streptococcus oralis; assembly: GCA_937930605.1. Lineage (GTDB taxonomy): Bacteria > Bacillota > Bacilli > Lactobacillales > Streptococcaceae > Streptococcus > Streptococcus oralis_CO. Next base: position 14,874 of record CALHBZ010000055.1, on the reverse strand, counting down.
ACCAGTGAAAGCAAGATTCCGATAATAGCTGGCACTAGCCATGGAAGAGAGGCTGACGCCAACGGAAGGGCATTAACCAGATTTTCTAGAAATTCAATCTTAAAGGAACTTCCAAGGACGCTTGCAAGAGCAATCGCTGTAACAAGCCCAATGGTTAGCTGCATGCCCGGTTTTGATAGGGCGACAAACTTGTTAACAATCACGATCATCACAATGGCGATGGTGATTGGGTACAAGATTACCAGTACCGGAACTGAGTACTTGATGATTGCATCCAGACCAAGATTTGCAATAGCAAAACCAATCAAGGTAAAGGCAGTTGCATAGACCTTGTAGCTGATTTGTGGGAAACGTCCATTAAAGAACTCAGCTGTTGAAACAATCAAGCCAACTGTCGTTGTGAAGCAGGTGACAGTTACCATAACAGCAAGGAAGAGTTGAGCTGTTGAACCAAAGATTTCCTGAGTTGCTTGCGACAAGATATAAACGCCTGGTGTTCCACCCTTCATCGCTTCTGCTGGTACTGGGAAGTGATTTCCAAGGAATCCTAGACCAATATAGAGAGCGCTAAATGCAAGAGCTACCACAATACCAACAACCCAAATAGTTGAAATGTATTCTTTCTTACTTGAGAATCCAAGTTGTTTCAAGGTTTGAACGGCAATCACACTGAAGGCCACTGAGGCAAGGGCATCCAAGGTGTTATAGCCTTCTAGGAAACCTGTTCCAAAAGCAGAGGTTTGATAGGCTTCTGAAGCCACTTGAGGGCTTGTTCCACCATATTTAAAGGCACCTAGTACAACTAAGATAACGATCAACAAAGCAAAGACTGGTGTCAAGATTCGTCCGATACGATCCAAAATCTTTGATGGATTGAGTGAAATCAGATAGGCTGCTGCAAAATACAACACAGTAAAGATAATCAATCCTAGACCTTTATTTGCTTCAGACAAGAGGGGGCTGATGCCGACCTCATAAGCTGTTGTTGCTGTACGTGGGATAGCAAAGAATGGGCCAATCGATAGATAGAGGACTGCAAGATAAAGCGTCGCAAACCAAGGTGAGATTTTCTTAGAAATCTCATGAATGTATCCTTTGGGATTGAGCGTACCGATGATGAGCGTTAGGACAGCGATCCCGACACCCGAAAATACAAAACCTGCAATGGCAGGAAGAAACTGTTCTCCAGATAGGGCACCTAGAGAAGGTGGAAAAATCAAGTTCCCCGCACCAAAAAATATTCCAAACAGGAGCAAGCCTGTTAGGGCACCTTTTTTAGCCATAAAAATCTCCTTCATATTTATAAAATACTGACCTAGTATACCATGATTAAAACTTTGAAAAAAGTATCCAAAATTAATCATTGAATGTTTTCAATATTTTAAAAAATAAGAATTATCTAAAAACAAAATCCCTCACTCAGATGGAACCGAGCAAGGGAAGGTTAGGATCTATCACCATATAGGTTTAAAGTTCTTCAAATGCTGTCATTCCACCTTGCACATTAATGATCTTGTATCCCTGTTCCTCTAGAAATTGACAAGCACGAGCTGATCTCACCCCAGATTTACAAATGACATAATGCAACTGGTTCTTGTCCAACTCTTCATAGGTATCAGCCAATTGACTAAGTGGAAGATTCTGAGCACCTTCTAAATGAAGCGTCTCGAACTCTTCTACTTCTCTTACATCTAAAACTGAAAGGGACTCTTTCTGATAGAGCTGGTAAAATGCATCAAAGGAAATTTCTTTTATTCTTTTTCTTCTAAAATGGTTTTAATTCTTTTTTTCAAATCTGGCACCACTTCTACCTCAAACCATGGATTTTTGACCATCCAGATTTGGTTACGAGGAGATGGGTGCACAAGAGGGAAATATTCTGGTAAATAGTCTTTGTAGCGTTTTACCCGCTCTGTTACCTTGCCACTAACTTTCTCATGAAGATAATAGGCCTGGGCATATTGTCCAATCAAAAGAGTCAATTCAATATTTGGACATTCCCTGAGGAGTTGTGGGTGCCATTTTTCAGCAAAGCCTTTACGAGGTGGAAGGTCGCCTGATTTTCCATGCCCTGGGAAATAAAAGTCCATGGGAATAACTGCAAACAAACCCGAATTGTAAAAGGTGTCTTCATCAACACCTAACCACTCACGCAGACGATCGCCACTTTTATCTTTCCAGTAAATTCCAGCTTCTTGCGTTTTAAATCCCGGCGCTTGACCGATGATATTGATACGAGCCGTTCTTGGCGCCGCAAAGAGAGGCTCAATGCCTCTCTCTGTATAGCTGGCATTCTGTATATCTGCCATAATAGCTTGCTTGATTCTTTCAATTTGAGACATCTGTTTTCCCTCCAAAAAGAAGTCTAAGCATAAAATCTCAGACTTCTATAGCATTATTTAATCAATTCGTAAATAGCTTCAGCGTAGATGGCTGCTGCACGGAAGAGATCGTCCAAGGCGATAAATTCATTGGCTTGATGCATGGTGTCAATTGAGTCTGGGAACATAGCTCCGTAGGCAACACCACGTTCTAGCAAACGGCCGAAGGTTCCACCACCGATAACTTGCTCATGGCCTTGAAGTCCAGTTTGTTTTTCATAGACATTCAACAAGGTTTGAACAAGTGGATCTTCCATCGGTACATAGTGAGGTGTGTGACCATGTTCTGACAAGCTGACAGATATAACTGGCAAGTTTTCAAGAACTGATTTGATTTGCTCTGGGCTTGTTCCTTTTGGATAACGGAAGTTGAGGGCAATGGTATTGTCAGCACTTGTTTCATCAAAGCGGAAGACACCTGCATTCATAGAGAGGGTACCCATCTTTTCATCCACATGAGCCACTTTCAAGTTTTTACCTTCATGGTCATTCAAGAGAATCTTACCAGCGATGTCCAGATAGTCTTTTGCAGGCCTCGCAAAGTCAAACTGACTGAGGAAAAGGGCAAGGTAGGTCGCACCATTGACACCTGATGCAGGCATAGCACCATGAGCTGATTTACCAATGATGGTCACCTTGTATTTGCCAGCTTCTTCTTTGATTTCTCCTCTGAGTCTGTGTTCTGCAACAAAGGCATCTAATTTAGCTTGCAAGTCAGCCAAGTCTCCTGAAACGACTGCTGTTGCTGATTCAGGTACCATGTTTTCACGCAAGCCACCTGTAAAGCTGTGAAGACGAGCTGCACCTGTATTTTCACCTGCAAAATGGAGGTATTCTGTGATATTTCCTTTTTCACCGTTGATGATTGGGAATTCAGCGTCTGGTGAGAAACCGAAGTCTGGTTTTGCTAGTCCTACGTGCTCAAAGTAGTAGTCCATATCTGCCCAGCCTGATTCTTCGTCTGTACCGACGATAAAGCGAACTTTTTTAGACGTCGGAAGGCCCAATTCTTTGATGATTTTCAAACCATAGTAACAAGCTGTTGTAGGACCCTTGTCATCAGAAGCTCCACGCGCGTATAGGCGGCCATCTTTGATAGTTGGTGTGTAAGGGTCTGTGTCCCAACCACTACCAGCTGGAACCACGTCCATGTGGGCAAAGATTCCAAGAACTTCTTCTCCATCACCAAACTCAAAATGTCCTGCATAGTTATCAACATTGGTAGTTGGATAACCATCACGGTCTGCGATTTCAAGGAATTTTTCCAAGGCTTTTACCGGACCAGGACCAAAAGGATGCTGAGCGTCCGCCTTGCTGTCGTCACGTTCAGAGTTGATTTCCAAAAGACTAAACAAGTCAGCCAAGAGGTCTTCTTTTCGTTTTTCTACTTCTGCTGTAAAATCAATTGCTGTCATTTTTTCTTCTTTCTATCTTTTCTCGATGATTTCATCTACTGGCAAGCGGTAGCTTGGTTCCAATTTTTCATCTGTGTAACCCACTGTGATCAAAAGTTCTGGGCGGAAGCGGTCTTCAATTTCCAAAACTTCATTGGCTTTTGATTTGTCAAAACCAAGGATAATATTGGAACCAATCCCTTGGTCTGTCAAAGCCAGAACCAAGTTCATGGCAACCAAACCAGCATTAAGGGCCAGGTAGTCACTAATCTGTTGCTCATTATAACGTGCAAACTCAGCAGGCAAATTTTTCATGTAGTATTGAAGTTGCTCTTCTGAGAAATTCTTTGCACCACCAACACGGGCAATCTTGCGAGCACGTTTGGCCAGGTCTGTATCTGTAAACAAGGCAATGGTCACTGGCGCTGATGATACCTGTTCAAAGTTCGAACCATAAGCCAATTTTGCCAATTCAGCATTTTTCTCACGAACAACCACAAATTTCCATGGCTGGCTATTGTGGGCACTTGGAGCCAAAGTCGCGATTTCGATAGCCGTACGCACATCTTTAGGGTCAACTGGCTTATCAGTGAACTGTTTGGTCGCATGACGTTTTTTATTCAATTCAAGAAATTTCATAATCGATTTCCTTTTCTAATTCTACTGCATCCATTCTACCATATTTTGAAAGAGCTTGCAGAGATTTTTCATAGAAAGAAATTGGAACACGGATGAGTAACCAAACGAAGTCCATCATTTAAGTCAGGGATTCCCTCATCCAGTTCCAACTAATTTTCAGGGGTTTAAAGAAACTAGTCTATCTTATACTTTGACTTTATAGCCTCCAAAAATTTCTTCACATCCTCTACATAACCATGCTTTTCAATTAAACTAGCTAAAAGTTCCAAATTGTGCCCCTGATAGTTGTCTTCTCGGCGTAGTTCTTCATACATTTCGATAAAGGGAAGCTCCTTGGACTTGGCTAATTCTAACTCAGCCTCATAATCATAAGCGACTTTACGAAATAGGATATTGACCAATTCCCCATCTTCAACTTCTATCACAGCATACTGGGCACGGTGATTTTTTAACGCCTCCCAGTCAAAATAGGGCATGCCTATCGTACCTGGATTGATGATTTGTTGCCCTTGACTGCCGTAACGAAGCAACTGCTTGTGAACATGACCATAGACTGCCACGTCCGTTCCCTCATCTAGGAGTTGGTCAAATTTATCTGTATCATTCTCAACCATCAAGTCACGTCCATAATTTTTGTCAGGTAAATTATGAGAAAGAGAAAAGCGCAGTCCCTCAACTTCTTTCTTTTCCAGCAAAGGCAAGCTTCGTAGCCAGACAATCGTTGCAGGATCCATTCGCTCCATCAAAAACTGAGTCAATCGCATAAGCTGAATTTCTTGTGGATCTTCCAAACCGTATTCTCCGTCCAAGACCTCAAGGACACAATCATCCCAATTTCCTCGAACACTTGCTGTGATAGGAAGGTCCTTTAGCAGGGCGACCAAGTCATTTGCGCCTGGACCGGGAAGAAAAATATCTCCCAGAAGCCAGTATTCACTGACTCCTTGAGTTTTAGCATCTGCACTCACTGCTTCTAAGGCCGTCGCATTGCCATGAATATCTGATAAAATTGCGATTTTATGGTTCATGATGTTTTTCCTTTTTCTATTTCATCTAGCCAATTGTGAAACTCCCAACGAAGAGGAGCTTCCTTGCCTATTCTTTGCCTCAAATGTTCTTGATATTGAAGATAAAAGGCGTAATCTCCCCAACTACTCCACACTTGAGAAGGTATTGGGATTTTTAACTGTTTTTTAGCCCTCTCTAACACGATGTTATCTATCGGTACGTGTAAAAAAGGAAAAACGGAGTCTAGGGGTACAACCTCAAGCATATAGAGATACTTGAAAGTCATATTAATCCACTTTTGAGCATGACCATAAGTGAATCGAATCCCATTTGAGCGATAGCAGTCTATAACAGTGTCACAAGTCCTATGATGCCAACTATCAAAATCAGTTTGACATAACTTGTCCCGGTCCAATAGATTTAAAATTGCTTCTTTGATATACTTTGAAGCCTGCTTTCTCATCTCCAAGCGCTCTTCATCTGGCATGCCATGAAAGCGCAAGGTTCGATTAAAATCCAGATAGGCTCGAGTAGTTGCAGCTAAAAATAAATCTTTTGAATTCCCAAAGTAAGCATATCGTAAAAAAAGGAGTATATCTCTGTCAATCTCAATCCTAATCATATCTTCTACTTTCTATCTAGCTACTTATTCTAATTCTTTTATTGGTTCCGCCACTTGAGCCAATTCCACTTCTTCCTGTGGGTTCAACTTCCTCTGCACGGCCTCTGCGACAAGTCTTGGCACTCCAACTTCTACAATCTCATCCACACTGGCTTCCTTGATTTTAGTCAAAGACTTGAAATGCTTCATGAGATTTTGCTTGCGTTTAGGCCCTAGACCGTCAATTCCATCCAATTGGGATGAAAAGGAGTTTTTGGAGCGCAGTTGACGGTGAAAAGTAATGGCAAAACGGTGCACCTCATCTTGAATGCGTTGGAGGAGGAAAAATTCCTGAGAATTGCGAGACAACTCCACCACCTCCAGCGGATCTCCAAAGAGCAATTCATGGGTTTGGTGCTTGTCATTCTTTTGCAGACCTGCAATTGGAATATCCAAGCCCAGCTCCTCTTGGATGACTTGCTTCGCGATATTGACTTGACCTTGCCCTCCATCAATCACAATCAAATCTGGAGGAGTCAAACCGTCACGCTGTACTCGGCCATAGCGTCTGCGAATGACCTCTCGCATACTGGCATAGTCGTCTGGTCCAACCACAGTTTTGATTTTATACTTACGATAATCCTTCTTGCTAGGCTTGCCGTTGACAAAGACCACCATGGCCGAAACAGGACTAGTTCCCATGATGTTGGAGTTATCGAAGGACTCGATGCGAACTGGAGTCGGTATTTGGAGCAAACGCCCCAGATTTTCAATGGCACCCTGAGTCTTTTCAACAGATTTTTCTAGCAGATTGAACTTCTGCTCCAGACTAACACGAGCATTTTTTATGGCTAGATTGACCAGCTGTTTTTTCTCTCCACGCTGGGGTTTGACAATCTTGGTATCCACCAAGGCCTTGACAGCTTCTTGGTCAATATCCTGCGGAATCAATACTTCATTGGGAACCAGGTGAGATTTTTCTTGATAGAATTGTCCCACATAGGTCAAGAAATCCTCATCCGGATCATTGTAGTAGGGGAAGAGATTGACATCACGTTCAATTAACTTTCCCTGACGGACAAAGAAAACCTGAACACACATCCAGCCCTTATCCACATAGTAGCCAAAGACATCACGGTTTTGGAGGTCCTTGGCCATGACCCGTTGCTTGGTCCGAAGCGTTCCAATAGCTTGAATCAGATCACGGTATTCCGCCGCACGTTCAAATTCCATACTTTGCGCTGCCACTGTCATTTTACCCTTGAGATCATCGATGATTTTGTCATCCTGTCCTTTTAAGAAGTCAGAAACCTCCTGAGCCATGGACTTGAAGTAGGCCTCATCTTTTTTACAGATAGTGTGGGCCATACATTGACCGATATGGTAATAAAAACAGACCTTAGACGGCGGATTGGTACACTTACGAAAAGGGAAAATCCGATCTAGTAGGCGCTTGATTTCATTGGCCGCACCGACATCTGGATAAGGACCAAAGTAAAGTCCTCCATCCTTCTTGACCTGACGGGTGATAATCAAGCGAGGATAGCGCTCATTGGTGATTTTGATAAAGGGATAGGACTTATCATCCTTGAGCATGATATTGTATTTAGGCTTGTTTTCCTTGATGAGGTTGATTTCTAGGAGAAGTGCCTCAATATTGGACTCAGTAACGATAAATTCAAAATCCACAATCTCAGACACCAGAGCCTCTGTCTTGGTATCGTGACTGCCACGGAAGTAGGATCGCACACGATTGCGCAGATTTTTAGCCTTTCCTACATAGATTATGGTGCCGTTTTTATCTTTGTGAATGTAGCAACCAGGGCTTGTCGGCAAAAGCTCTAGTTTTGATTTGATCAAGTTGTTCATAGTTCCATTATAGCAAAAAGGCGGTGACAGGACGAACAAAAAGCCCCACCAAACGTTTGATGGAGGAGCTTTGATTTCTTTTCGGATTGTACCGACTTCATCTAGTCGCTACTGGTATAGAGTTCTTGAACAGCCTTCACATCCTGAGCCTGAATCCCATAGTAGGAACCTGCTGGCTGCATGACAGAAGTCTCGTTGGTATGATCCAAACCGATGGCATGCCCCAGCTCGTGCTCCGCTGTATGCACGATCCGTTCATAAGAATAACCATAACTTGGATTGGATAGATAATAATGATTCAGACGCACCGTTACAGATATAAATTGATTGGTCAACAGATTGGTTTGGCTCTCTGCTTGGCCAGCTACAGCTGTCGTTCCATCATTCATTTCACTTGCCACAATATCTGCTTGGCTAGAATCCGCGACCACCTCAAAGGTAAAGGCGCCCGTTTGATTCCAGTTCTTTATAGCTTCTGCATAGGCGCCTTGGAAGGTCTCATCCATTTGAGGCTCAATATAGATGCGAGCTGAGGCCTGAGCCCACTTGCCTTCTGCATGTTGGTGACTGTCTGTCTGAGACAAGACTTCTAGCGTTCCCGTCTCTTTCCATTGATTCCAGCCACCTTGACCAATCTTGCTCATTTTTTCAACCTGATTGACCGCAGAATGAAAATCACCTGTCAGGTACCAAAGTACTCCAAAGGCAATGAGAAGTAGAATAACCACGGTCCAAACCAGACGCCAGAAGAAACGCCAGATTCCCAACAGAAATCGGAAGAATAATCGAATAATCCAGAACATGACACTCCACCTTTCATAAAAATAAGAACCTATCTTAAAATAGATGGCCTCCCATAATCAAGATAGATTCTCTATTTTACTCAAAAAAACTGAAAAAAACCTAAAACTAAGATAAGCGCTCTTCCAAAACAAAGTTAATTGGTAGAGTAGCTAAAAAACGCTCCAATTGTTTTTCCCAGTAGTACCACTCGTGATTGCCAGCACTATGACTATAGGCCACCTCAAAACCAAGCTTTTTGAGGTTTTTCACAGCGAGGTTATTGGCTGAGTAGAGATAGTCTTGTTCACCACACCAAGCCCAAAGTTTGGTTTTTTTATCCGATTTCGCAGCGATACTTTCAAGCGAATGAGGACTAGCTGTCCAATCTTTGATTTCTCCAAAAACTCCTCGCCAATAGGCAAGCGAGCCCAGATTCTGACTTTCAGGAGAAAATTCTTGGAAACTGAGTGCACCAGAAAAACTAGCAGCATGTGAAAAACGATCGGTTGCGAGAGCTAGCTTGAAGGAACCATAGCCGCCCATGGAGAGACCTGCAATGAAGGTCTTTTCTCGCTTGCTAGTCATATTGGGGAAGAAGCGTTTCATAACCTGAGGTAACTCTTCTGCTAGAGCTGTATAGTAGTTATAGCCATACTGAGTATCTGTGTACCAGCCATTATTTGTATTGGGCATGATAACAATGAGATTGGTTCCCCGCAACAAGCGCTCGACATTGGTCCGCTTGAGCCAGCTATTCTGATTTCCGGACATTCCGTGCAAAAGATAAAGGACAGGAATATCTTTACAATCTGGTTCAGTTACCCGACTAGCATCTGGATAGAGCACAGTAACGCCCCACTCCATATCCAAAACTTCAGAGTAATACTCGATATTCATAACTGCCATGGTTGTCTCCTTTATACTATTCTATAAGAAAAAGCCGAATTTCGACTTTTTCTGTAGGTATACTGCTTATTATTTAGCTTCCATCACGACAGGCAAGATTGCTGGGCGACGCTTGGTTTGATCAAAGAGGTACTTGGTCAAATTATCACGAACCTTGCCTTTGAGATCTGCCCAGTCAAAATCATCACCTTGAAGATATTCTTCTACCGTTTGGTTAATCAATTCAGAACTTTCACGGAGAATATCACGGCTCTTCTTGAGATAAACAAATCCGCGCGTATGGACGCGAGCCTTAGCTACAATTTTCTTCTCACGACGGTTGACAGTGATAGCCACGATAAAAATCCCATCCTCTGACAAAACCTTACGGTCACGAAGAACAACATTTCCAACATCTCCGATGGCATTTCCGTCAATCAAAACATCACCTGCGGAAACTCCGCCAGCAGGGACAAAGTCTCCATGTTCATAGGACATGGTGGTTCCCTTTTTAGGGATAAAAATGCGCTCTGGCAACATTCCAACCGCCATGGCAGCCTTGGCATGTGCATCCAATTCACGGTACTCCCCTTGGATTGGGAAGAGATACTTGGGTTGCAAGAGATTAATCATTAACTGCAAATCACGTGCATTCCCGTGTCCTGATACTCGCAAGCTTTGGGTAATGAGTTTCACAACACCACCAGCTTGATAAATCATATTCTCCACACGCGCCATGACAGCTTCTTTGGCGATAGATGGAGTCGTTACGATATAGACCAAATCCCCGTCCTTGATTTCCACATAGCGGTGGCGACCGATAGACATCTTACGAAGTCCATTGATCGGCTCACCCATACGACCAGTCTCAAGAATAATCAACTCATGGTCTTCAAATCGAGACATTTCTTTGGGTTTGATCAAGAGACTTTCGTTGGCTAGAGACAATTTTTTAAGTCGAATCGCTGTTCGGACGATATTTTCAATATCAAATCCAGTCAAAACAACTCGGCGACCTGTATCCGCAGCAGCATCAAAGACCTGCTGGATACGAGAGAGGTTGCTGGCAACAGCTGCAACGATGATACGACCTTCCCAGTCCGCAATGGTCTGGGTAATTTCTTCTCCAACTTCACTTTCACTCGCCACCTGGATATTGCTATCTGCATTCGCAGAATCACTGAGAAGCGCCAAGACACCCTCGCGACCAATCTCCGCCAAACGAGCAAAATCAGTCGCATAGGATTCGCTAGCCGTCTGGTCAAACTTGAAGTCACCTGTATAAACGATGCTACCTTCACTTGTTTTCAAGACAACTCCCAAACTTTCTGGGATAGAGTGAGTTGTACGGAAGAAGGAAACCACAGTCCCTCCAAAATCAATCTCTGTATCCTCATCAATCACATGGAAGTCATTGAATTTCTTAACCGTATCATTTCCTTTAACAAAGAGTTTCGCCAACTCAATGGTCAACTCAGAGCCAAACACAGGCACCTTAGCCTCTGCCAAGAGATAAGGCAGAGCACCAATGGCATCCGCATGCCCGTGGGTCAAGAAGACCCCAGCGATACGGTCGCTATTTTCAAAAAGATAGTCCATATTTGGAATGACGACGTCAACCCCTAGTTGTTCATTTTCAGGGTATTTAAGCCCTGCATCCAAAACAAAAATAGATCCATCGATTTCAGCGATGTACATATTTTTCCCGTTTTCACGCACACCACCTAGTGTTGTTAAACTGATATTACTCATTTTCCCTCCGAAACCTTAGTTTATCTTGATTATAGGGTAAGTTTACCCTCTTATTCTAAAAGTTCTAAAACTTTCAGCCGAATCTTTTCCTACCATTATACCATTTTTTTGATGATTTTCAAAATGAAGATAAGTTTTCAACAAGAGATTAGTCACTACTGTGAATCAAATCCTTTTACTTTGACTTCTCTTTTGGAGGCTTCATCTAAGGTAATGGAAGGATTGCACCATCAAAAATATGGGCTTTTTGAATCAATTTAATTTCAGATACCTTTCTCGAACCCTAAATTTCTCTTTTAGTTCAAAAAAACTTGCTTTTACCTCTCGACTTGAGAACTATTTTCTACAAAGACATAGTTTATCTGCATCTAAAAGCGAGAATTTCCTATTCGCTACAGAATCTAAAATTTTTTCAGCAATTAACCATTAAGATGGAGGTTAACGATAGGAAATTTCTTCAAAAAGAAAAAAGACTTAGAAATTCTAAATCTTTTTATCATCTTTAGTTTGGATAGATATAAGTGACGTTACCTAAAAATTCATGTGGATTAAAGAAGCCACGATAATTTGCAATCTGCTTTTGACGTCTGTAGTTTGCTTCCAATACTTGGATAGAGTTTTCACTTTGAACATCTGTTACATAAGCAACGTGGCCATATTCACCACCGTCCCAAACGGCGATAGCTCCTACTACTGGAACACTACCTGTCTTATAGCCTTGAGCACTCGCGTAAATTGCCCAAGTGTTAGCATTTCCCCACCAGTTGCTAGCCCAAGGTGCCAATTCTTTCACACCCCATGTACACTGGCCAACAGGATAAGAGTTCCCATAGTTTGTTGGTGTCTTTTCGACAACATCTTCTGTATCTGATACCACATTCGCAGTGCTAGCTGGAGCGCTATAGGTAGAGTTAGCCTTAGCAGAACCACTCACTTCCAAAACATCCCCTGGGTGGATAGTATCAAAGATGGTTTTTCCATTCAAAGTTGCCAACTCATGCGGATCCATGCCGTTAGCGGTTGCAATGGCATAAAATGAATCACCGTCTTGGACAACGTAAGAGTTGGCATGAACCGTTTGAGCCCCAACTGTCGCCAAGAAGGCGGTAGAAGTCAAACCAAAAATCAGTTTTGTAACTGTTTTTTTCATAACTATATTCCCCTTATATTTTCTTAATAAGAAAATCATACTTGATTTACATGTCAGTTCGTTTAGAGTTATATTTTAGTCATGTTACAAAAATTTATACTTTTACTACATAAGGTTTAAGATATGACAAAGAAAAAAGCTGAGATTGGTTACCTCAGCCTCTTTCCATCTATTTTTTCATTAAAAAATCATAAATCTCTTGCACCGTACCCAGCGCCATCATTTCTTGATTTTTTACGGTTTGTTTGAGATTTTGGTATATCTGACTTTCTCCGATCTCCCGCTTCGGCGCTTCTTTATTCACCGTCATAACACCATCTTTGATAGTTACAAAGCCCAGTTCCTCAAATACTTGAATCATCTTGACCAGCAAGATTTGTTGGATATTGAGATATGCTGCCAGATCCTTCAGCTTGTAACGAATATCAAACTCTGGAAACTGGTAAATGGTCTTGTACAATTTAGCAAACTGTTCCCTTGTCCCATAACCTGTTAGATAGTAGGCCTTGTCAATATCATTTTTGAAATAGACCGCTGAGAAATTTTGTTCCTGAAAAACGGTTTTCAGCAGGGTAATATCCTCAGGAATGGTTTTCACAACCACAGCATCACTGGTCGCTAATTCTGGCAACTCTCCATCAAAATCTAAGACCGGAACCCCTTCTGGCAAGGCTGCGTTCTTCCCACGAATGTTAAAGAGTTGAACACCTTCCACACGCGCATCTACCATCATCAACTGGAGGGCAGTTTGGCCATTCCATTGATTGACAGACAAGGTGACTGCCAATTCTAAGTTTTTTGTTTGAGCAAACTCTGTCGCCCACCTACCTTGTCCGAAGGCCACCACTTCAAAACTCGCCTCACCCTTAGAAATTTTCAGTTTGAGGTGAGCATTGCCTGCTCCCATGGTTCTAGCACTTTCGACCTGAAAATCCCTGATATAAAAAACAGGCTTCTGATTATCCATCCCAAAAGGTGCCAAGCGTTCAAAGCTTTTAACCGTTTCTAAGCTAAGTTTCTCCAAGTCCAACTCTTCATCTAGATTTAACTTGTTCTTACCACTAGCATCTGCTCCTTTTTCACGGATATAGTCTTCCAAGACCTGAGATAAATCTGAAAGTTTCTCCACTTCTAGCGTCATGCCCGCTGCGCCAGCATGGCCTCCAAAGGCGATGAAAAGCTCTCGATGGGGATCCAAGGCTTCAAAAATATCGACTGCTTCCACACTACGAGCACTGCCCTTGGCACGACCGTCTTCAATATTAAGAATGATAACTGTCTGCCCTATTTCTTCCAGCAAGCGTCCAGCAACGATTCCTAGAACTCCAGGATTCCAACCTTCTTTGGCTAGGACTTGTACCTTTTTCTCAGAATCCACCATGGTCTTGGCTTCTTCATAGATAGATTGAACGATTTCCTTGCGTTCTTCATTTTTCTGGTGAATCATAAGGGCAATCTCATGAGCTTCCTCGTCGTCAAACCCAGTCAGCAAATCAATGGCTGGGTTGGGATCGTCTAAGCGACCCAAGGCATTCAAACGAGGGGCAAGCTGAAAACCAATCGTTTCTTCTGTCACTTCATTAGCAGCAATTCCAGCCATGTCCAGCATTTCTTGCAGACCGATACGCTGAGTATGCCCCAACATTTCCAGACCATACTGAACCAAGATACGGTTTTCATCCGTCAAACTCACCATATCGGCAATAGTTCCGATGGCGACCAAATCAAGCAACTCCACTTGTACTTCTTCTAAAAGGGCACAAGCTAGCTTGAAGGCCACTCCGCAACCAGCTAACTGTTTGAAAGGATAGTCCGCATCCGGATGCTCGGGGTGAACAATCGCATAGGCTTCTGGCAGGGTTTCAGGCATGGAATGGTGGTCAGTCACAATGACATCTACCCCCATAGATTGGGCCAGTTCAATGGCTTCGTGACCCGCAACTCCATTGTCCACTGTCATAATCAAGGAAATCCCCTCTTGCTCGATAAAGTATTTGTAAACACTGGCATTGGGACCATAGCCGTCTGTAAAACGATTGGGCAGGTAAACACGGCACTCGGCACCAAGTTGTTCCAAACTTTCCTTAATAATCGAAGCCGAAGTCATACCATCCGCATCATAATCCCCATAAACGAGGATATTCTCCCCTTCTTCAATAGCCTGACGAATCCGTTCCACTGCCTTGTCCATATCATGGAGCAGATAAGGGTCATGCAAGTCCTCTAAGGAAGGTTCTAAAAACTTCTTCAGGCTTTCTTCGTCCTGAATTCCTCTTTCAAATAATAACCGCGCCACCTCAGGACCCAGTCCAGCCTTCTTGGCTATCTTTGTAAAATCCGCATCTTCAACTTGCGGAGCAAACTGCCATTCATAAGTAGGAGTTATCAAAAAAACATCCACTCTTTCTAAGA
>CALHBZ010000054.1 GCA_937930605.1 Streptococcus oralis | reverse complement strand
CTTCTTCCACCATCTTGGTCATCATGAAGTTAGAAGTTCCGTTGACTACTCCAAGGACACGAGTGATTTTATCAGACGCCAACGAATTTGCCAGAGTACGAAGGATTGGGATTCCACCAGCAACTGCTGCTTCGTAGTAGAGTGCAACATTGTGCTCTTTAGCGATTTCTAGCAATTCTGCGCCATGGACAGCCAAAAGGTCCTTGTTAGCAGTAACAACGTGTTTCCCAGCTTCCAAGGCACGAGTGATAAAGGTCTTAGCAGGTTCGATACGCCCCATCAATTCCACTACGATGGTAACATCTTTGTCTGATAAAATATCATCTACATTGGTTACAAAGTTAAAGTCATTCCCTGCAGCAAGCAAGCGGTTCTTTTCGTCTTCATCCTTGACCAACACCTTGGCTACTTCAATCTCTGAATGAGCTGATTGGAAAATTTTTTCTCCATTTTCCTTTAGGAGGAATGGCACGCCACTTGCAACGGTACCAAATCCAAGTAAAGCAATTTTAACTGTCATGTTTGTCTCCTAGAAATTTTCTGATATAGTCATTATAACAGAATTTTGTGAAAATTCCTATTATAGTAAATCACTATTTCAGTCTAGAAAAGAAAAAACGAATCATCTGATTCGCCTTTCTTGATAAATGAAAATGATTTTCAAAATTTATGAACTAATCTTTTGAAGACCAAGGACTGCATCATGGTTAATCAAGATGTGACCATACTCTTGTAAGACCGAACGACTGATATCACTATCATCTGCAAATTCACGCATACGGGCCAAGAGCCAGGCTGGGTATGGACTAGGATGATTTTCAATATCGACTAAAATTGTCAAGTAGTAATGTCCATTCATCTTGTAAAGTTCAGATGTTTCCATCTGATAGTTAACCGTCTTTGCAAAAGCAACTAGGTCAGAAAGGCTTGCAAAACGCAAGATATAGTAGATATAAGGTTCCTTCTTGCTCTCAGTCTCCTTGTTCGCTTGCTCCAGTTCCTCTTCTTTAGCTTCGACCTGCTCTAGAGATTGGATGGCCTCAATATCATCCTTGGTCTTGTCTGCAATGCTCTTCTCCAAGGTTTTGAGAAATTCGTCTGGCGACATTTGGGCTAATTCTTCCATGTCAGGTAGATCCGCCAAATCTTCAAAATCTAGGTTTTGGTCAATCTTGGACTTGGTTACAAAGACGTCCACCTTATCTGGTTTTGGCGTCACACGGAAACTCAGCATGCCACTATCCAAGAAATTGTCTGGCATCTCTAATTCATCTAAAATAGCATAGAAAAACTCTTCGGTTTTTTCCTGAGGAACGAGAAAGTCTGCAATCTCCATTCCCCGATCCATCAAATCATCTAAAGTCATTGTGATTTTCAGTGTTGTATCACTAATTTGTTTCATCTTCATATCTAACAACCTCATACTTTCAGTCTATCTATTATACTAGATTTTTACGATTTTATCAAAAGAATGAAGCTGGAATATTTTATATTTAGAGTTAACTTTATAATATCAGCGTCAATATAAAACGTAAAAACACCTTAAAATCAGGTTTAGTCCTACCTGCTTCTAAGGTGTTTACACACCACATTTATTCCCCAATCATATGGTGTGACGAATTATTCTCAACAGTAGATGGATTCTCAGCCGAAGTAGAAGTTTCAGTTATCTGCTCTTTCTTATCTTGTTCCACTGCTACAGTGGTTTGACTTATTTTCCAGATACCTTCTTCGTTTACCTTGTAACCATCAGGCGTAGTAGCATTTTTCAACAGGGAACCGTCTGTTTGGAAATAGTACCAATTACCGTCAATCCGTTTCCAACCAGTCTGCATAGCTCCTGATTCATCAAAGTAATAATGATCACCATTTACTTTATGAAGGCCAACCAACATGATACCATCTTCAGGATTGAGATAATACCAGATTCCTTTATCCTTTATCCAACCTGTTTTCATAGCTCCATTTGCTTCAAAGTAACGATAATGATTATCAAACCATTTCCAGCCTGTTTGCATAGCTCCTGATGCACTAAAGTAATACTGCTTACCATCTACTTGTTGGAAACCGACCAGCATGATACCTTCCTGATCTTCAAGATAATACCATGTTCCTTGATCCTTCAACCAACCAGTCTTCATAGCCCCTGAGTCAGCGTAGTAATGCCAGTGTTTATCAAGCCACTGCCAGCCTGTTTGCATGGCACCGCTGGTATTCAAATAGTAACGAGAGCCATTGATTTCTTGTTTTCCGGTTTGCATAATACCATCTTGATTTAGGTAATACCATTTCTCATTATCCTTAATCCAGCCTGTTTTCATAGCGCCTGAGTTCGCATAGTAATACCAATTATTCTCTAGCCATTTCCAGCCTGTTTGCATGGCACCACTAGCGTTCAAGTAGTAACGAGTACTGTTGATTTCTTGTTTTCCAGTAAGCATGATACCATCTTTATCCAGATAATACCAAGTATCTTGAACCTTGATCCAGCCTGTTTGCATGGCGCCTGAGTTCGCAAAATAGTTCCAGTGGCCATCAATAAAGGTCCAACCCGTTTGCATGACACCTTCTTGATTAAAGTAATATGTGCTTCCATTGATATTCTTTTTGCCAACAGTTCGTAGCCCATCCTCATCATAGAAATACCAATCTGAATCAATCTTTTGCCAAGTTGAAGACTTACCTGCTGTTTGTAGTGCACCACTGTCTGCAAAGAACATCTTCTTGCCATTAAAGACTTGATGTCCTGTTAGCATCTTACCATCTTCTGCAAAGAGATACTTTTTCCCTCCAATTTCAGAGAGTTCACTAAATCGTCTAGCGCCATTTGATTGGATATAATACCAAAAGCCATTCAGCTTGAACCAACCACCTGTTTGCATTTTACCATTTGAGTTAAGATAGTAATCATTCCCCTTAGCATTTTCTCCCCAATCATCATTAAGGTGAAGCCAGCGGCCTGCCTGCATTTGCCCTTTTCCATTAAAGAAGTAAGTGGCTCCGCCAATCTCTTTCCAACCGATAGCCATTTCTCCATCACTTAAACGATATTTCCAGTAGCCACCTTCTTGATACCATTTTTCGTCAACTACAGGGATGTCTGGAAAGAGATTAGAAACATTAGCAAATCCTTTATCACTAATATCAAAAACAGTTGCATCCTGAGTTTGACTAGAGGCTCTGAGAACTTGAATATTTTTCTTTTGGAGATATTCTCTGGTTGAAGCAACATTAATGTCACCTCCAGTTGTTTGAATAATCATCTTTGGTGATAGGTTTTCAAGAAAATTAATCGTATTTGAAATTGTCGCATCATAATGATGGTTCCATTTCATCATATCAACCTTACCAATAACAGGACCTAACTTGTCTTCCGCTTCTTCTGCGTTATCCAAATCTCCACCAAGATAGATTCTCTTTCCTGTCACAGTCACCACTGAAACGATTGAGTTTGAGTTATCATCTAGAACTTTTTTCAGGTTACCATCAGCATCATATTCATTTTTATAATTATAGAGTTGGATATCCATATCACCCATGGTAAATGTCAGAGATATCTTGTATAAGATTTACACCACGTCCAAGAGCTATTTTAACCGCATTATCATAGTTATAGAGATTGTCCCACAATCTCCACTGCGTTGTAATACGTTCATCTGAGTATCTTTTTAGATAAAATTTATCAACAGGATAACGTTTTAGTACTTCATCTGCAGAACCAATATGATCACTATGGACATGAGTACCCAAAATAAAATCTAATTTTTTAACACCAATTTGTTTAAGGTGACGGAACAATCGATCCTCTAAAACTTGACCATTATCCCTGGTAATTCCCCACCGATCTGGATAACGCGGATTGCTTCCATCTGGAAAATCATAATCCTCACCCATATCAATTAAAGCAAAGTGCCCTTTGCTTTCTAAGAGAATAGCATCACTCCCTGACTTAGATTTTAAATTAATAAAGTGGATTCTATTACCATCCCCTGCGGAAATGGTATCCGCATCGACTGATGATAATTTGGCAGCCATAATTAAAGTACATATGAGAAAACTAAATAATATTAACTTCCTTATCTTTGTATTCTTCATTGTATATCACACTTTCCTTTATCATTTCTATGGACCTTAATTTTTAACCTATTTTACAAATATATGACAATAATTTATAGATATTTGTAAAATGGAATTCCTTTTCATGCCCTACTTTGTGTATGAATAATACTATCTTGATTTTCCCAATAGGCACTCAAAAGATTTGTTCTCTTATGAAATCGAACTACTTCTCCACCTTACGATAGGCTTTTATACTATGGCTGTACCACTCCTGCATTTCTTTTGACGGCGGAGTCATATAATCCCCATACATCTGTGTCAAAATGAGATCATAGTTTTTGGGAATAGGTACCATTCTTCCTTCAAATTCTGTTAAAATCAGCTCTTTGCGAGTATCTTTTGAAAAAATGCACTTCATTCCTTCTTTATCAACCCCTACTGGCCCCTCGTAGAGCGGATGATCTGTCACACTATTTTTAACTAATCTATCTATTTTCTTATAGAAATATCTTGGATTAATAAGTCTAAGAGGATACCAAATACACAAGCGAAGAAAATCCTTTAATTTACTATCCCCATGAACAGCACGTTCCTTTTTTATATATGCAAGTTGACGTAAAGCAACGTACCTATAACTTTTATCCACAATACTCAAATCTGAGAATTGATCTACAGGAAAGACATCGATAAACAGACTAGTATCATGACGCTTATACTTTACATTATCTTCGATGACAGTTGATGTATCTAAAATAGCTGCAAAATTATGGAAATACCAAGAAGAAGTGTCGTAGGAAAGGACTCGATAAATAGGATGCTGATCCTCCTCAATAGCTTTCAACAAACGTTCATAGTCTTTTCTATACAGAGAAATATCAATGTCATCATCCCAGGGAATCATCCCTTTATGACGGACAGCCCCCAACATTGTTCCATAACTAAGGAAATAAGAAATATTATTTTTTTTACAAATTTCATCAACATAGTCCAAAATGCCTAGTTGTATCTCTTTAATTTCATTTTTTTCTAAATACTGCATTTAGTCCTCCAATTTATAGGCTTCAAATTCGTGAATATAAATCTGTTTTTCTTTAGGTGGCACAGTCATATAATCATCATAAAACTGTTTTAAAACAACATCAAAACGTTTAGGCGCTGGAAGAACAAGGTGTTCAAAAGGCGTTTCAATCAGTTCATCAAACATATCTCTTGGAAAAATTTCCTTTTCCTTAGCTTTTGACGGAATAAAAGCGATATATTTACCATCTTTTACCCTATACTTTTGAATTTGCTTTTCGATTTGATTAGCGAAGAAGCGGGGAGAAACAGGGCGAAGAAGAAGCCAGAATAAAGTACGAATCAAGTCTTTTAACTTGCTATCTCCATAAACAATATTTTTGTGCTTACTGAAGGATAATAGTTTAAAACTTTCTAACTTATAGCAGATATCAACGACCTTAGTATCATTAAATGTATCCATCGGAAAAATATCAATGAATACACCCGAATCATAAGTTTTTGTATTTCTCGTATCAATTATTTTTGTTGTGGGATCTACAATTTTGATAAAGTTATTAAAATATTGGTCATCCGTTTCTAACGAGAGCATTTGATATCTAGATTGTTTCTCACTAAATAACTGAATAAACCTCTCATAGTTTTCACGAGTCATAGAAAGATCTATATCATCATCCCAAGGAATAAATCCCTTGTGTCGAATAGCACCAATCAAAGTCCCATAGTTAATACAATAGTTAATGCCGTGCTCCTTGCAAAAGGAATCTATAAAGTCTAAAATATCAAGTTCAATCTTTTTAGCTTCTTCAATGCTTAATTTTCTCATATATTCCTCCTATTATTTTATAACGCGTTTTTTAAGCGAAATAAAGTGTCCTAAAAATTCATAGAAGATACTATCTTTTGTCCACACTAGTAAGGCAATATAACTGAGTGCAGATAGTACCATGATGATAAACATATTAATAAAGAGTGGCAAGTTGATAACCATTTGTACTGGATATATAAAATTGACTAGGAAGAAAGCCAGAACAAACGTCAATGAGAATAGAGTATATCGTAAAGTATATTTAAAAATATGTCGTAGATTGATGAGTTTACGCTTATTGATAAAGAGAATATAGAGTATCAAAAGGAACGTTTCAGATAGCATAGTTGTAATCAGATAATACTCAGGTGTATAGATATCATAAAAATAGAGTAAACCATCTAAAATAAGGTTCAAAATACCAGCAAAAACAGTATATACGGTAATTCTTCTCTCATATCCATTTGTAAAGAGGATTTGCGATCCTAGAATTGTATCTAGAGCGAGAATAATCGTTCGAACAGCAAAGAGAGAAGTTAAAATACCGCCACCTATGTATTTTTCACTACCATATACTAAGATAGCTTGGGGGCCCAAAATCATTAAACCAATACTAAGAGGGATGATGAAGAAGTTAAAAATACGACTTCCTCGATTGACTAAATTCACATACTCCTCTTTCTTTCCTTTTCCAAGATAATAACTCAAACGAGGAACACTGACTCCAATTGCACCCGTAACAACACCGGCAATAACTGTTACGATTCGTTGTGCAATGGTATAGTAGCTGACATTTACATCAATCCCCGTTTTCACAAGAAACAGACGATCAAGAAAAGTAAATAACATATTTGCATTTGCAAAAATAAGCATAGCTGTCAGTGGAAGGATAAGCGGTTTGAATTCACTTAGTGAGACTTTTACAAATTTTATATCTCGTTTAATCCAGAAATAACTAATGAGATAGTTAATTAAGGTTGATAGACTCATTACCAGAGTATAAACAACAATATCGTGTTCATTTTTTACAAATAAAAATATTGATACCAGCATGAGAACACGTATAAAAGCTGTTTTATAAAATAGAAAACTATAATTTTCAAGCGCCTCATTAACCCACTCAATTGAAAAAATCTGAGCAACGAGTTGCACTCCCATTACTAAATAGATCTTTTGAATAATGGGATTAGCAGTAAAGAATAATGGATAGGAGAGAGCATATACAAGTGTTGTGATAACTGTACAAGCAACGCATAAATAAAAAAGACTAGAGAAAACTTTGTTTAGCTCTTTTTTATTATCTTTCACATTACTAATGGCACGGAGACCGTAGTTATAAACCCCATAAGTTGCAAAGGGCAAGAAGAAAGATAGGATGGTATCAACAGAGTTAAAATAACCATAGTCTGTTCGATCTAAAACACGAGCAACATATGTACCTGTTAAAATAGGGAAAATAATATTTAAGACACGAATCCCCATAAAAGCCAGCGCATTCAATTTTATACTTTTCATTCAATTTACCTCGTTGTTTATTATATCATAAAGTTAGTTAAAAAGGCTTTTTTGATTGAGAAAACTAGTTTCAACGCCCCATTTCTATTTCACTTATTATAAATTTCCTCATTGTTAAAAGATAGGTTGATAACCCTAATATCATTAGATTTCCTTCCTACCTTATCGGTAGGTATAAAAAAGAGGACCATCAAGTCCTCTTTAAGTATTGAACCTCTTCACTTTTCATGAAGATACTTTATAGATTAAAGGCTATTACTCCTAAAACTGAACGATTTAGATTTCTAACCATCTGCAAACTTTCTTCAAATTTTTTATAACGAGTAACACCATATTCTTCTACGAATAAAATATTGTTCGTTGCTAAAAGATCTTTTACGTTTTGCAAATCTACAAAATGAATGCCTTCTATGTTTAATTTGTAATTTTCTTGTAATTTTTTTAAGATACGACTGTCTGAACTGACAACTGCTAATGGTTGACCTTCACATCTATAACTCAAAAGTTGTGATAGGTTATCATTAGTAGTAATAGCTGAAACAAGATCTAACTGATAGGCTGAAAAATCACCTGCACGATTAATTGTTGGGTTAAAAATGTAGACAAGAACATTCCCCATAATAAGAAGAACAACACATAGAACTCCGATAACTGCTAAGCGTAAAACTAGATTTTTAAGATTGAAGCCAACCGCAATTTCACCACTAGGATTTAATTCTTTTGAATTTACTGTTTCTAACTTTTCAATTTTAACATTTGCATAGGTACTCTTAAATTTATCAATCAATGAATCAAACTTGGTCTCAAGAAAATCATTTACCTCTTTGCTAGGTGTTAAAATTTTAATACTTACACCTGCGTCATCAATTAATGAATTTATCGTTAATTTTTTAGTCCAGTAGTCACTGGTTGAATTTTTTAAGGCTGATTCTGTTGTGTCTAAATCACTAGCGATTTTTTTCATTTTATCTGAATCAATATCATTAAAAAGAAAAGCTCCATTTAGATTACCATCAATCAATTTAGCATAAAAATCACTGTATCTTCCAACTTGATGATTCAAAATTACTTTTGATGGATCCTCTGGGGGCGTAATTTTATAAGTGATATAAGTTGAATAGCTAGATGTATCTTTTACTGTATTTTTACTTTTGACCGCCTTAATCGTAAATGGCACAGCGATAAGTGCAAATAGAACAATCAAAACTAGCAAATTGATTTTTCGTTTTTTATAGAGATTTGCAAATAGATCCTCTACTGAATAGTGTTCAAACATGAGTTAACTCCTTTTTTAGATTAGATATTGATTTTTCTTAGTAATCATTTTAGCGACAAATAACATAATAAGAACAATTCCCCAGAATTGCATTGTAAACAGGTTAAAGAAACTTTCCGAAAAGCTACTCCTTGGCATAAAGAATAAATTGTTCAATATTAATAGGGACAACGCAAACAAGATAGTTCTTGAACGATAAGCAACCTGCAACATTGCTATAAACAATAAGCCAAGTAGGATACTTAGTAGGAATACTCCTAGCATACCATAATCAGTATACAACTCCATAATGTAACTACTACCAATACCATGCCCTCTCAGATACTCTTTGTTTAAAACGAGATAAGACAAATTATGAGCATAGCTATTACTGTCAATGGCTAATTCAATGCTATTTGTTGTATGTTCAAATGGTTTCGCTCCAAAAATTATTCCCAAACTCCCCCTTGCAAAATAGTCAATAATCGGACCAAAAGTAAAATTCCGAAAGTCTCTATAAGGAAGACTACTATTGTATAAGAATCCTCTCGCCAATACTCCAAAACTAGTTCCTTGTTTATAAATAAAATCTAGTAGTAAATCAAAAATTCCACTATGTGACACTTGAGCATTATCACGAATATAATTTAGTGCTCCCATAACAAGCATAATAACTGGGGTTCCTAAATAAATCGCAATTTTTTCTTTAAAACCAATCCATTTACCTTTCTCTGTTTGTTCTCGCATAAAGTAGTAAACAAAGGCAAAAATTAAACTTAAAATAAAGGGATTTCTAGTACCAATTGCTAGGTGGATCAGGTTAGCGATGATAAAGGCTACTAAGACCATAGTCGCGTGTAACTTTTTAGGTTTTGTTGCTAGGTAAACGCACATCGCATAAACTGTGAAAGTCGATAAAATATAAGTAAAGTATGGTAGTTGACTTTCGAAATTTGCATAATAGTTGTAATAAGAGGTTTGCAAACGATAAAGCAAACGTTCAAATAATCTCAAAAAATAAAATGGATAGGTAACTAGAAACACACTCAATGAAACTAGCCGCAATTTTTTTAAATAAGTGATATTAGACTCTCTTTTCACTTTTGAATAAACCATTTTTTTTCTACTAAGATAATAGCTTGCTATCAAGCCCCCTATTGTCAGTCCCAATATTGAGACGATTACCACCAAAAAAGAAAATCGATAAGCAATAGGTTGGTAGGTGTCTAGTGCCCCATCTCTAAAATAATCTATGGTAGGTCTAGAAACTAAAAATATAAAAATCGTAATATAAAAAATAAAGTGAATTAAATAATATTTTATATTGTTCCAGCAAAATAGAAGGCTACTAATCAGCAACAATAATAGAGTCGTTAAAAGCACGACATTCTCATTTGTAAACAAATAAGTGATGCCACTCAAAATTGTTAAGAAATAGCTTAGAATGGTCGCACAAAGCAATATTCGTTTGCCATCAATCATCTCTCTCCTCCTTTTCTAATTAATTTTTCTTGACTGTTCAATATTTTTTAGTAACAATATTCGATACAATCGTATGTTTAAAAATAGAGCTAAGGCACTAATTCGTCTCCCCGTTCTAAAAATAGGATTTTTAAAAATAGAAAAAGCGTGCTTCTTCAAAAAATGATTAATCGCTGGATATTCTTTAATTTCTCTATAATTCTCTATCAAAAGCATCTTATCCAGAATAAAGAAGTGGGCATAAGCCAATCTAAAGAAAGCAACCTCTTTCAAGTCAGGATAGTTTTTCATAACTTCATTATAAAACTTTTGATAGATATCAATATAGGCTAAATCCTTCTCTGCATAGGGTCTGGTCGTAATACTATCCCCTCTATGGAAATAGTAATAATAGGGTTTGGTATTAACGACATACTTCTTGGCCAACTTGATTAAATCAAAATGATAATAGGCATCTTCGTAAATCAATCCCTTAGGAAAGGATAGGGCAGTTGCAATATCTTTCTTAATTAGCTTATTGCAGATCGTTCCAGGGATTTTTTCGCCTATAAGGTATTCCCTTAGAAATGTTTGAGAATCACAGACAAAATAGTCATCCTGATTGGCTGACTGTGGGCTCTCATCATTAGCATAGACATTCATGACACCACAGCTCGAAACATCCGCATCTTCTTGAATCAATTGCTCATATAAGCTCTGAATCATTTCTGGATGGATATAATCATCTGAGTCAATAAAAATCAGATAATCTCCGTGAGCCTGCTTCATTCCATCATTTCGCGCTTGTGACAAGCCTTCGTTCTTTTTATGAAGCACTGACACTCTATCATCTTGTTCAGCAATTGAATCACACAAGCGACCACTTTCATCTGTTGAGCCATCATCAACAAGAATAATTTCCAGATTTTGATAGGTCTGCTTCTGAATGGATGCTATTGATTTTTCAAGGTATTGCGCCACATTATAGACTGGAACAATCACACTAATTAATGCTGTTTCCATACTACTCCTCTAATAGTTTTTCTACTTGTTCGATTTGTTTTACAATTGTAAATTGCTGAATGAATTGGCTGGCCTCATTAACATCGAAGTTTGAGGCAGAGGTCATGTAGTTCGTAATTGCCTGAGCTGCCTCTTGATTGCTCTCAATGATTTGTCCAAATCGTCCTTCTTGGGATAATTCCTCAGCCCCTCCAACATCCGTAGAGACAAAAGGAAGTCCTAGACTCAAGGCCTCTACATACACTCCAGGAAAACCTTCTTGTTTAGACATAGACAAGAGAACTTTCATCTGAGACAAATACTGGTAAGGATTTTTTTGATAACCAAGGAAATGTACATAGTCTTCAAGCTCATACTCTTTGACCTGTTTTTTCAGTTCCTCTTCCATATCACCAGCCCCCATAAAGTAGAGATGATAGTTTTTTCCCTCTTGGTGTAATAACCTTATCACTTCCACCACACGATCAGAACCCTTATTTTCCTCAATCCGTCCGATTGTACAGATACTTTGAGGTGCAATCTCGATATCTATCTTCTCTTGAGATTTTTCTAGAATGCTCTTAAAATCATATCCATTGTAGACAGTTTGTAATTTCGAAGCATAGTCTGGGTAAACTTCTTTTATCGAATTACTGGTCTTTTTGGAAATTCCTACTATAGCATCCGCAGCATCCAACTGACGTCTATGCGATTCACGTTTTGAACTATCCTTTAGAAACTCCTCAATACTTCCATGAATCCAAGATATCTTCTTGACTTCTTTCCGCTCTGAAAATAAGAGTGGTGGATTCATAATCGTAAAAGAAACTTCAACATCATAATCATCTTTTACAAGCAAACGACGAGTCAACCTAGGAAAATAGATTCTCATTCTCCACAAAAGAGCTCGTAACCATCTTGGCTGACGATAATCCTGAAAAGCCTTTAAAATATGAACATTGTCGGGAACAGTTTCATACCCCTTATCAAAGTGTTCCATTTCAAGAATATCAATATCATACTTTTCTGGATCAAGATTTGAAACAATGGTAGATAGAATCTTCTCTGCTCCGCCTCCAAGAGAAAAAGACCACATAAAAAACAGAATTTTTTTCTTATCCACTATATTCTCCCCTGTACTCTGTGTAGCTCTTGTTCATGTCTGCTATAATGGCATCATGATGCGGTACTTGCTTGTCTGCTGGTGGTGGTGTCATATAGTCCCCAAAAGCAGTTCTGAGATAGGCATCATAAC
>CALHBZ010000053.1 GCA_937930605.1 Streptococcus oralis | reverse complement strand
ACTGGGATGCTAAAAATGTCTTTGTGGACGATGTGAAATTGACCTACTATGATGGAAGTGATCAAGATGCCCTAGCACGTAACTTTACAGAAGGAGTATACAGCTATGCACGTCTCTATCCAAATAGCTCAAGTTTTGAAGGGATTAAAGAGAAGAATAAAGACAATATCATCTACAGCATGCAAGATGCCACTTCTTTCTACTTGAACTTTAACCTGGATAGAAAATCTTATAATTTCACTTCTAAAACGACTGACATCGAAAAGAAATCTACCCAAGAAGCAGTTCTGAATAAAAACTTCCGCCAAGCTATCAATTTTGCCTATAACCGTACGGCCTATGGGGCACAATCTCAAGGGGAAGACGGAGCAACGAAGATTATTCGTAACCTGGTTGTACCTCCTACATTTGTAAGCATCAACGGAAAAGACTTTGGTGATGTTGTTTCAGAAAAGATGGTTAACTATGGCCAAGAATGGCAAGGCATCAACTTTGCGGATGCGCAAGACCCATACTACAATCCAGAAAAGGCTAAGGCTAAATTTGCAGAAGCTAAGAAAGAACTCGAAGCCAAGGGTGTTCAGTTCCCAATTCACTTGGATAAGACTGTTGAAATGACCAATAAGTCAGAAATTCAAGGGATTAGTTCAATGAAACAATCCATCGAATCTATTCTTGGAACTGAGAACGTGGTTATCGATATCCAACAACTGTCAACAGAGGATTATGATAGCTCTGGTTATTTAGCTCAGACAGCAGCCCAGAAGGATTTTGACCTTTACAATGGTGGTTGGAGTGCTGACTACTTAGATCCGTCAAGCTATCTTGATATTTTTAATGTTAATAGCGGAGGTATGTTGCAAAACCTTGGTCTAGAACCAGGTGAAGTCAATGACAAGGCCAAGGCAGTTGGACTTGATACCTACACTCAAATGTTGGAAGAAGCGAACAAGGAGCAAGATCCAGCAAAACGTTATGAGAAATATGCTGAAATTCAAGCTTGGCTCGTTGATAGCGCCCTTGCAATTCCAAACGTTTCCCTTGGTGGAACACCTAGCTTGAGAAAGACAGTTCCTTTCTCATCACCATTCTCACAAGCTGGAAATAAGGGTGTAGAGTCATACAAGTATCTCAAGTTGCAAGATAAGACGGTGACAACTGCTGAGTACGAAAAGGCTAAAGAAAAATGGCTGAAAGAAAAAGAAGAATCAAATAAGAAAGCCCAAGAAGAACTGGCAAAACACGTTAAATAACCAGTCTATTCAACAGGAAAAACGATAGTTTCTTAGGGAAGCTATCGTTTTTATATAGTTTGAAACTATAACTAGCTCTTGAAAACAAGAAAATGAGTTGGTGAAAATAAGTGGTACAATAGTTACTATAGATTTGGAGGTATTGTATGAGCAAAGAACGACACATGAACACAATTTTGGCCCAGGCGGGTATCAAATCAGATAAGGCGACAGGTGCCTTGGTGGCGCCACTGCATTTTTCAACAACTTATCAGCATCCAGAGTTTGGCCAGTCTACGGGATTTGACTACACTCGCACTAAAAACCCAACTCGTAGTAAGGCGGAGGAAGTCTTGGCTGCGATCGAATCGGCAGACTATGCCCTAGCAACGAGCTCAGGTATGGCTGCGATCGTACTGGCCTTCAGTGTCTTTCCAGTAGGAAGTAAGATCCTAGCAGTGCGTGACCTTTATGGTGGTTCTTTCCGTTGGTTCAACCAAGTTGAGCAGGAAGGTCGGTTCCATTTTACCTATGCCAATACTGAAGCAGAGTTGATTGCTCAGCTGGAAAATGATGTGGATGTTCTCTATATCGAAACGCCAACCAATCCGTTGATGTTGGAATTTGATATTGCAAAACTTGCAAAACTAGCACATGCCAAGGGTGCCAAGGTAGTGGTGGACAATACTTTCTACAGCCCAATTTACCAACGACCGATCGAAGATGGTGCAGATATTGTCCTTCATTCGGCTACCAAGTATCTAGCAGGGCACAATGATGTCTTGGCTGGGGTAGTTGTGACTAATAGTTTAGAACTATATGAACAACTTTTCTACAATTTGAATACGACAGGAGCAGTCTTGTCACCGTTTGATAGTTATCAGTTGATTCGTGGTCTTAAGACCTTGTCACTGCGCATGGAGCGTTCGACAGCTAACGCGCGAGAAATAGTAGCTTTTCTAGAAACTTCGCCCGCAGTCAAGAAAGTTCTCTATACTGGTCGTGGGGGAATGATCTCCTTTAAAGTAGTGGACGAAAAACGTATTCCTCATATTTTAAACAGCCTCAAGGTCTTCTCTTTTGCTGAGAGTTTGGGTGGAGTGGAAAGCCTAATCACCTATCCAACGACGCAAACCCATGCGGATATTCCGGCAGAAGTACGTCATTCCTATGGTTTGACAGATGACCTTTTGCGCTTGTCAATCGGGATTGAGGATGTCAGAGATTTGATTGGGGACTTGCGCCAAGCTTTGGAAGGATAAGACAGATATGGGAAAATATGATTTTACAAGCCTGCCCAATCGTTTGGGGCATCATACCTATAAATGGAAAGAGGCAGAAGCTGATCGAGAAGTTCTACCAGCCTGGATAGCGGATATGGACTTTGTGGTCTTGCCTGAAGTTCGACAAGCTGTACAAGCCTACGCGGATCAGTTGGTTTATGGTTATACTTATGCTAGCGACTCTTTGATTCAGTCGGTTCAGGATTGGGAAGCCAGTCAACACGGGTATCACTTTGACAAGGATGCTCTCGTCTTTATCGAGGGAGTGGTACCAGCTATTTCAACGGCTATTCAAGCCTTTACAAAAGAAGGTGAGGCTGTTCTGATTAACACACCGGTCTATCCACCTTTTGCTCGCAGTGTCAAACTCAACAATCGCCGATTGATTAGCAACTCTTTGGTGGAAAAGGATGGGCTGTTTGAGATTGACTTTGACCAGCTGGAGAAGGAATTGGTGGAGGAAGATGTGAAACTTTATATCCTCTGCAATCCTCATAATCCTGGTGGTCGTGTTTGGGAAAAGGAAGTGTTAGAAAAGATAGGCCATCTCTGCCAAAAACATGATGTATTGCTGGTTTCGGATGAGATTCACCAAGATTTGGCTCTCTTTGGTCACAAACACCAGTCTTTCAATACCATTGATACAGACTTTAAAGACTTTGCCCTTATCTTGAGCAGTGCCACTAAGACCTTTAATATCGCTGGGACAAAAAATTCCTATGCTGTCATTGAAAATCCAAAACTTCGAGTGGCTTTTCAGAAACGCCAGTTGGCCAATAACCAGCATGAAATTTCAGGCTTGGGTTATTTGGCGACAGAAGCTGCCTATCGATATGGCAAGGCTTGGTTAGGAGAACTAAAAGAAGTCATCGAGGACCACATTAATTATGTAGTGGAGGTCTTGGGTAAAGAAACCAAGATTAAGGTCATGAAACCGCAAGGGACCTACTTAATCTGGCTGGATTTTTCAGACTATGACCTAACGGATGATCGCTTGCAAGAGCTTTTGAAGGATGAAGCCAAGGTTATCCTCAACCGTGGTTTGGACTTTGGGGAGGAGGGATCCCTGCATGCCCGCCTCAATGTAGCTATGCCGAAGTCAGTATTAGAAGAGGTTTGCCAACGCATCGTGACCACTTTTGCTACACTTTAAAAATCCAGCCTTCTAGGAGAAAAGTCTTCCTAGAAGGCTATTTTCGTAGGGGAAAATGTGGTATAATGAAAAGATAAGATAAAGGGGTAACTATGGCTAAATTGATTCCGGGAAAGTTGCGCATGGAGGGTGTTACTCTCTATGAAACAGGCAACATTGAGATTATCAAGGAAAAAGGGAATCGCCTCTATACTCGTGTGGCGGGAGAAGACTTGCGCTACAGTTTAGAGGATGATCTTGTTTTTTGTGCTTGTGATTTTTTCCAAAAAAGAGGTTACTGTGTTCACCTCGCAGCGCTCGAGCATTATCTGAAAAATGATGAAGAAGGCCAGGTGATTTTACAAGCCTTAGAAAAAGGACATGAAGAGCAAGAAGAGGTCGAAACCAAGGTTAGTTTTGGCGGTAGTTTTTTGGAGCGTATCCAACCTCAGAAGAGAGAGAAAATCTACACTTTGTCGTCTCAAGGCCAGGTAGAAGCTGGAACCAATCGCCTCCTTTGGACTCTCCGAATCGGTTTAGTTGATAGTCAAAAATATTATGTCATTCGTGACATCCCTCTCTTTTTGAAGGTCTTGGTCCATCGAAAGCCATATATGATTGGGAAACACTATGAAAATGACTTGTCTTGGGATGCTTTTGATACAGCTAGTCAAGATGTTCTTACTTTTTTATGTGGCTTGATTGAGGAGGGGCTCAGTCAAGAACTCTTTTTTCCAAATCAAGGTCGTCACCTCTTTTTTCCTCTGACCTTTTTTGAGCAGGGGGTGGGATTATTGATGAACTTGGAGGATTTTCATTTTGAGC
Source organism: Streptococcus oralis (assembly GCA_937930605.1). Lineage (GTDB taxonomy): Bacteria > Bacillota > Bacilli > Lactobacillales > Streptococcaceae > Streptococcus > Streptococcus oralis_CO. The sequence goes on along the minus strand of CALHBZ010000053.1, from coordinate 3,689 downwards.
ACCAGCTTGATAGTTATGAGAATCTCCTCTTTCATGATTTAGATCCGGAAGCGAACCTTTTCTCTTTTTCTGTGAAGGAGTACCCAGATTATTTTGAAATGGAAATCTCTGAAAGTGAGCGGGTCAATGTATTCTATGGAGGGGCGATTCTCTTTCGTAAGGGGAATCTTTATCTCTTAAACCCGAAACAAATCAGTCTTTTGAAGGAAATCAATGAGCTTCCTCAGGAAGAAAAAGGGAGAAAATGTCTCCAGTTTGATACTGGCGATCGGGATCTATTGGCTTCCTGCCTTCCTTTGTTTGGGCAGCTGGGTAAGATTTCTGCTCCAGAACGTTTACAAATACGATCCTTTTCACCGATTTTTTACTTTGACAAGGAGAAGGATGGTCGTATCCGCTTGAATATCGAGTTTGATTATGGAGATATTAAGGTGACTAGCCGTCAACAACTGGAAGAATTACCTTTTGCTAGTGATGCTGCCTTAGAAAGCCAGATATTTCAAGTTAGTTTAGGGGCTGGTTTTGAGGCTGATTTTCAGTCTTGGAGACAGGCTTTGAAGCCAGAGGCAGTGTATTCTTTCTTTCATCATACGATTCCAGCTTTTGAGAAGTTGGGACAGGTTTTCTTGTCTGATGAGATGAATCATCTCTTCAGCGTCCAAGCTCCTCAGGTTCAGATCGAGTCCAAGGGAGGACTGTTGGAAATTCAGTTTGATTTCCAAGGAATTGGCCAAGAAGAAATTGATCAAGCTCTTAAAGCCTTAACCAGCAATCAGGATTTCTATATCAGTTCTTCTGACCAAGTTTTCTTTTTTGATGAGAAAACCAAGCAGATACGTCAGAATTTGCAAGAACTGGGTGTTGAATTAAAAGATGGTTCTTTTCAGGCTCGAAAATCCCTAGCTTATAGTTTGTCCCAGCTTTTTGAAAGTCAAGATAGAATCTCCTTTTCGGAGGAATTTAAGCATTTAGCACATGATTTGACCCATCCTGAGGACTTTCCTTTGGGAGACGTACAGGTGCAGGCGAGTTTGAGAGACTATCAAGAAAAGGGAGTACGTTGGCTCCAGATGCTTCATCACTATGGATTTGGAGGCATCTTGGCAGATGATATGGGGTTGGGAAAAACGCTGCAAACCATTGCTTTTTTGACAAGTCAGGTGACAGAAGATAGTCGTGTTTTGATTTTGGCTCCGTCAGGTTTGATCTATAACTGGGCAGATGAATTCAGGAAATTTGCCCCACAATTGGATTTGGCTGTAGTTCATGGTTTGAAAGCGAATCGAGAAGTGATTCTTTCCGAAAATCATCAAATCTATGTGACTAGCTATGCTAGCTTTCGTCAAGACAGCGAGTTCTATCAAGAGAAGTCCTTTGATTTTCTCTTTTTAGATGAGGCTCAGGTCATGAAAAATGCTCAAACCAAGATTGCCCAGAGTTTGCGCCAGTTTGTGGTGCCAGCAGTTTTTGCATTGTCAGGTACGCCCATAGAAAATCATCTAGGAGAGTTGTGGTCTATCTTTCAAATTGTGCTACCAGGGCTCTTGCCAAATAAAAAGGAGTTTATGAAATTACCGGCTGAGCGAGTGGCGCAGTTTATCAAGCCCTTCGTTATGAGACGTAAGAAAGAAGAAGTTCTTACTGAACTGCCTGATTTGATTGAAGTCGTCTATAAAAATGAGCTAGAAGACCAGCAGAAGGCCATCTATCTGGCCCAGTTGCAACAGATACGAGAGCATCTAGCGCAAGTCACAGATCAAGAATTCCAGAGAAGTCGTGTAGAAATCTTATCTGGTCTCATGCGTTTGCGTCAAATCTGTGATACGCCTGCTCTCTTTATGGACGATTACCAAGGAGCCAGTGGTAAATTGGATAGTCTCCGAGATTTATTGCTACAAGTGGCAGATGGTGGGCATCGGGTCTTGATTTTTTCCCAGTTCAAAGGAATGTTGGAAAAAATCGAGCAAGAACTCCCAGATTTAGGCTTGACCTCCTTTAAAATCACAGGCTCAACTCCTGCTCAAGACAGACAAGAGATGACCAAGGCCTTTAATCAAGGAGAAAAAGATACCTTTCTCATCTCCCTTAAGGCGGGTGGTGTTGGTCTCAATCTAACGGGAGCTGATACGGTTATTTTGGTTGACCTTTGGTGGAATCCCGCTGTCGAAGCCCAGGCCATCGGACGCGCTCACCGCATGGGGCAGGAGCAGAAGGTAGAGGTCTATCGTTTGATAACCAAGGGGACCATTGAAGAAAAAATCCAAGAACTTCAAGAACAAAAGAAACATTTGGTTTCCCAAGTTTTAGATGGTACGGAATCGCGTGCGAGTCTCAGTCTGGCAGAAATTCGTGAAATTTTGGGAATTTCTGAAGCCAGCACTTGAAAAATCAAGACAATACGCTATAATGAAGTGTTGAAAGGAAATACAAAATGAAACAAGATCGATTTCCATTGGTGTCAGATGACGAGATCATGCTGACCGAAATGCCAGTCATGGACTTGTACGATGAGTCAGACTTTATTAGCAATATCAGAGGTGATTACCGAGATAAAAATCATTTAGAATGGTCTCCTATCAATGAGGAAGAAACCGTAGTTTCTCCAGTGGTTAAAAAGGAGTCAAAGCCGAGCCCAGAACCTAAAAAAGTTGAAAAAACGTATGCTGAACTGGCTCGAGAAGAGGCGCGTGCGGACTTGAAGAAGAAACGTTCAGCTAAGTATTTGACCCAAGATGTTAGCCATACCAGACGACACAATGGTTCAACACTTGTTCGTCAAGGAAACCAACCAACAGCACCATTTCAAAAGGAAAATCCAGGTGAGTTTGCCAAATTTAGTAAAAACTTGAGCCAGTCCCACTATATTTTAGCTGAAGAAGTTGGCCAAGTAACGAATCCAACTCCGAAAACCCAAACGGGAAAAGCTAAAAAGAACAACTATGATTTTCTGAAGAAAAGCCAAATCTATAATAAAAAGAACAAGAAAACAGATCAGGAACGTCAGGTTGCCCAAGAGTTGAATCTGACAAGAATCACTGAATAAGGGAGAAAAGCATGTCAAAGACATATCATTTTATTGGAATTAAAGGATCAGGGATGAGTGCCTTGGCCTTGATGTTGCACCAAATGGGACACAAGGTTCAAGGTTCAGACGTTGAAAAATACTACTTTACTCAACGTGGACTAGAGCAGGCAGGGATTGCGATTCTTCCTTTCGATGAAAAGAACCTTCAAGGTGATGTAGAGATTATCGCTGGAAATGCCTTTCGTCCAGATAACAACGTTGAAATCGCCTATGCAGACCAAAATGGTATTAGCTACAAACGTTACCATGAATTCCTAGGTAGCTTTATGCGCGATTTTGTCAGCATGGGAGTGGCAGGAGCACATGGGAAAACCTCAACAACTGGTATGTTGTCTCATGTCTTGTCTCACATTACAGATACGAGCTTCTTGATTGGGGATGGGACAGGTCGCGGTTCAGCTAATGCCAAGTATTTTATCTTTGAATCAGACGAATATGAGCGCCATTTCATGCCTTACCACCCAGAATACTCTATCATCACTAACATTGACTTTGATCATCCAGACTACTTTACAAGTCTAGAGGATGTTTTCAATGCCTTTAACGACTATGCTAAACAAATTACCAAAGGTTTATTCGTCTACGGTGAAGATGCTGAGCTGCG
>CALHBZ010000052.1 GCA_937930605.1 Streptococcus oralis | reverse complement strand
GGTAAATTCGTTAAAGTTTCTGCTGAACGTGATCCAGAACAAATCGACTGGGCTAACGACGGTGTAGAAATCGTTCTTGAAGCAACTGGTTTCTTTGCTACTAAAGCAGCTGCTGAAAAACACTTGCACGCTGGTGGTGCTAAGAAAGTTGTTATCACTGCTCCTGGTGGATCAGATGTTAAAACAGTTGTATTTAACACTAACCATGACATTCTTGATGGTACTGAAACAGTTATCTCAGGTGCTTCATGTACTACAAACTGTTTGGCTCCAATGGCTAAAGCTCTTCATGACAACTTCGGTATCGTTGAAGGTTTGATGACTACTATCCACGGTTACACTGGTGACCAAATGGTTCTTGATGGACCACACCGTAAAGGTGACCTTCGCCGTGCTCGTGCTGCTGCAGCTAACATCGTTCCTAACTCAACTGGTGCTGCTAAAGCAATCGGTTTGGTTATCCCTGAATTGAACGGTAAATTGGACGGAGCTGCTCAACGTGTTCCTGTTCCAACAGGTTCTGTAACTGAATTGGTAGCAGTTCTTGATAAGAACGTTACTGTTGATGAAGTAAACGCAGCTATGAAAGCAGCTTCTAACGAATCATACGGTTACACTGAAGATCCAATCGTATCTTCTGATATCGTAGGTATGTCATTCGGTTCATTGTTTGACGCAACTCAAACTAAAGTTCTTGACGTTGACGGCAAACAATTGGTTAAAGTTGTTTCATGGTATGACAACGAAATGTCTTACACTTCACAACTTGTTCGTACTCTTGAATACTTTGCAAAAATCGCTAAATAATTCTTGAGTCGATAAAAAAGCAAGGCTTTCTGGCCTTGCTTTTTTGTATATATAAGAATAGATGATAATGTCATCCATTCTTTTTTAATTCTTTTTCAAAAGTATCCGATAGAACAGTGAAACTCAATTTTTCTAAGGTGAGTGGATGGGTAAAAGAAAGGCGAAAGGCATGAAGCATAAGCCGACTTGTTTTTGATTTACTATTATAGAGAGGGTCACCCAAGATAGGATGCTTGTGATGAGAGAGGTGAACACGAATCTGATGCGTTCGACCGGTCTTTAGCTTGCAACGAACCAGAGAAGTCTTATTTGGGAATTGCTTTAATCGACTGATATGTGTTTCAGCGTATTGCCCATTTTTGGGATCTACTACTCGTTTTCTGCGATCATGACGATCACGACCGATTTTATCTTGAAAGACAAGTTCTTTACTCTCCACTCGTCCTTCTACGAGTGCCCAGTACTCGCGAGCAATTTCTTTTTTCTCCAACAAGCGATTAAGAATGGGAAGAATAAAAGGATTCTTAGCAAAAAGCACTAGCCCGCTAGTTTCCATATCTAGACGATGAACGACATAGCAAGTTTGTCCAACGTAGGCAGAGATATGATTGAGAAGGGCGATTTCGTTTGGTTGATTACCGTGAGTTTTCATACCCTCAGGTTTGTTGACGACAATAAGATGTTGGTCCTGATAAACTTCTTGAACGAGGTCTGGATTTCCCCAAAGTATTTCCTTTTTGGGATAATCTTCCTCGTCAAAAGTCAATTGGCAAATA
>CALHBZ010000051.1 GCA_937930605.1 Streptococcus oralis | reverse complement strand
AGTGGTGTGTCAAAGAAAGCTAGGATTTTCGCAAGATTGATCTTGTCTCTGACAGCTGGACTCGTTTGAACTTGTTTCAGAGTTTCTATCAGGCTAGCAAGTGTTGGTTGCTGACTGAGGTCAATTCGCTGCATGAGTTCGTGGGTTGCACTACCAATCTCCGCTCCCGTTACCTTTTCTTTAGTTGAAAAATCTGGTAAATCGAAGCTGATATGTTTCTCTGGTGATTTGGTTTGGTTAGCAATTTGAACACCTTCCATATCCATAACCGGTTCATAGAATTTCTTGATTTGGCTAGGAGTTTGGACACTAGGGAGTTCAATAGCCGCATGGTGCAGAGTATTATAGACTTCTACTTCTTTTAGCATTTCAAGGGCTTCTTTGATGATTTCTGACTGACGATTGTCTGCTTGAGAGCTATCTTGTAGAGGACTCTTATTTTCCAATTGACCAATAGCTTCTCTGGTCAGCTGGTCTTCACCAACAAAACGATAGCTAAAGTTGAGATTTTCCTTGGCAAATACTTTAGTGATAGCCCAGATCCAATCTTGGAAATTCCTTGCTTGAAGTCTGGTATTTTTATCTAGTTTTCCGTTTTCAGATGCTGGATATTCCTTGGCTTCCAGCTTTTCACGAGAGCCCTTACCGACAAGATAAAACTTTTTCTCAGCCCGTGTCATGGCAACATACAGCAGACGCATCTGCTCTGAATAGCTAGCCAGTTTCAGTTCTTCTTCATTCTGCGTATAAGTAAGGCTAGGAATGGAGAGTTTAATGGTTTTAGGATAGTGTGCTTCTACTGCTCCTGTTTCCACCTTGGCAATGTATTTGACACCAAGCCCATTCTGCCGACTGAGAATAACATCAGACATTGAGTCTTGCTTATTAAAATCTTGATCCATGTTGAGGATAAAGACATAAGGAAACTCCAGTCCTTTACTCTTGTGAATGGTCATGAGTTCTACTGCGTCTTTAGGCGGTGCGACGGCCACGCTTGCAAGATCATGCTGTGCTTCCAAAACCTGATCAATCATTCGAATGAAACGAGACAAGCCCTTGAAATTACTCTTTTCAAACTGGTCTGCTCTCAAAGCTAAGGCATAGAGGTTGGCTTGTCTGGCAGGACCGTTAGGCAAGGCTCCGACATAATCATAGTAAAAACGATCGTTGTATATCTTCCAAATCAAGTCATAGAGGGAGTGGGTTTTGGCATATAAGCGCCAAGAATCCAAGATATCCATGAATTGGATTAGTTTTTCCGCTAAAGCTGAGTGAATTAATTCTTTACTCTCGGTTTCCTGTTTTTGAGCATGAAGCAGTTTCTCATAAAGATTCTCTTGGACTTTATCAGCTGCTTTCTGAAGGGAGAAACGTGCTAACTCGTCCTCATCAAAGCTAAACATTGGAGACTTCATAAGCGCAACCAAGGCATAGTCTTGCAGGGGATTGTGAATAACACGAAGAGTGTCTAGCATGACTTGCACTTCTAGAGATTGGAGGTAATTGTTTTGTTCTCCATCTGTTTTTACAGGAATCCCGTACTCAGACAGAGCTAGGAGTATCTGGTCATTACGACTGCGACTGGAAGTCAAAAGGGCAATTTCCTTAAAGGCCACACCTTTCTCTTGATGGAGCTTTAGGATTTCCTTGATGACTAAGCGCATTTCACCTGTGAGTTTCGTATCTGTCTGACCCTCTTCTTCCTCTTGCCCACTGTCGTCCTTATCGTAGAGGAGAAATTCTGCTTTGTTCTCAGGATTGGGAGTTAGTTTGGTATTGGCAAAAACAAGCTGGTGCATGCTATCATAGTTGATTTCTCCGACTTCTTGGTCCATGAGCCGTTCAAAGACATGGTTGGTTGCCGATAGCACTTCTGAACTACTGCGGAAATTTTCTTTAAGAAGAATCAACTTGCCTTCTTGGGGATTTTTCGCATAGCGTTGGAACTTCTCATTAAAAATCTGTGGATCTGCCTGACGGAAACGGTAGATGGACTGCTTGATATCTCCTACCATAAAGCGATTATGACCATTTGACAGCAATTCCAGCATCCGTTCTTGAATGTGGTTGGTATCCTGATACTCATCGACCATGACTTCGTGAAATCGCTCCTGATAAGCCTCACGGACATGTAGGAAATTCTCTAAAATTTCAATGGTGTAATGGCTGATATCAGCAAATTCAAAGGCATTTTCCTGGCGTTTACGCTCACGATAAGCCTCCACAAAATCACTAATAAAGTTTTGGAAAGTTTTAGCTAGCTCCCAAATGTCTCCATGATAACGCTCTTGATAGTCAAGAATCGTTACCTGATCAGCTAGCTGTCCAAGTTTTGCAAACTGGGATTTTCTCTCCTCGTTATAAGCATCTGCAAGTGGCTTCAAATCAGCCTTTCGACTAGAGTTAGCTAGAGCCCGACCATTTTTCTCCTTTGAGATGGCGACAACACGAACAAGCACTTCTTGATAAGCCTGACTATCAGACTCGTGATTTAAGGAGCTAATTTCATCCAAAACATCTTGAATAGCTTCTAAATAGGCAGCTTTGGGGAACTCTTTGGCATCATTATCTAGATGATAACGGAAAAAGCTTTCCAAATCCCAAAGCGCCTGCTGGATTTTCTCATTCAGTTTCCCTTTTTCACTAGTAAAATCAGCTTCTTCAAATCCTTTGAGGAAAGATTCACTCAGCCATTTCTGAGGGCTGCTAGTAGATTGTAAAAAGTCATAAATTTTGTAGACTTGCTGACGCAGACCACGTTCATCCTTGCCTCGACCAGCAAAATTCTTCACCAAACGACTAAAGTTCTCTTTGTTTTCACCTTGGTAATGCTCTTCAAACACCTGATGAAAAACTTCGTTTTTTAAGATTAACTGTTCGCTTTCATTTTGTAGAATACGAAAATTTGGTGCGATATCAATCAGGTAGCCATGTTTGCCGAGGAATTTTTGTGTGAAGGAGTCCATGGTTCCGATGGCAGCATTGGGGAGGTCTGCTAACTGTCGTCCCAAGTGCTGTTTAAGATCGACATCATCGGTTTCTTGGATTTGCTGGCTGATTTTTTTCTCCAAGCGTTCCTTGAGTTCAGTCGCAGCCTTGACGGTAAAGGTCGAGATAAAGAGTTGACTGATTTCCACACCACGCGCCAATTGATCCAGGATACGCTCTGCCATGACAAAGGTTTTCCCAGAACCAGCAGACGCTGAAACGAGGATATTTTGACCAGAAGTGTAGATGGCTTCGATTTGCTCGGCTGTTTTCTTCTGTTCCTTGCTCGAACTCGCTTCTGCTACTTGCAGTTTTTGAATCTCTTCCTCAGTTAAGAAGGAAATAGGCTTCATCGATTCAACTCCTCTCTCATTTTTTCAAACCATGCTTGCTTGAGTTTTTCTCCGACCAGACGCTTGCCATCAGCAGCTAGGTCTAACTTTTCTAGGAAACGAGCTTGACCCAAATGGTAATTGGCTTCAAATCCTGTAATGGCTTGATGTTGCTGGACGTATGGGGCAATACTTCTTCCGTTCTCTGTGTATGGATTGATAGCGAACTGGCCTTCTAAAATCCTCTCAGCTGCTTTCTTGTAAAGATGAGCATTATAGTCCAGTAAGAGCTGGAATTCTTCATCGGTCAGCTGATTAGCCTTGTTTTTGTTGTAAAATTCGCCCAAATGACCGCTTTCTTTTTCTAAAAAGAGGCCTTGGTATTTCATTGACTTGCTGGCTTCTACTACTGCACCTGCCAGACTTTTAACGGTTAACAGAGATTGGACTGGTTCAGCCATTTCCAAGTACATGGCTCCGAAAAAGTTCTGCTCCCCTTCTCTTTTTAGAGCAGCAAGATAGGTTGGCAGTTGGGAATTAAGCCCGTTGAAAAAATGAGGAAACTGGAACTGGGTCAAACTAGACTTGTAGTCCACCACCCCTAGTGCTCCATCAGCTTTCAGGCGGTCAATACGGTCAACCTTGCCTCGCACATGGACACTGCGACCATTATCCAATTGAATAAAGGCTTGATCTTTGCCGCCAAATGTTGCTTCCTCTTGGATGGTTTCGATGGCTGGATTATGACGAAGGATGTGCCCAGTAGTCCGAGCGACATCGAGAAGAACTTCCTTGGTAAACTGGGCTTCTAAACTTTCTTGATAAATGGCTTCAAATTCCCGTTCATGACTGGTTTCTTGAATAGCTTGCTCCAGACGTTGGTCGAATGGATTTTCAGTAGGCAGTTTCAAGGCACGTTCAAAAATACGATGCAAGAAATTCCCATGACTGCGAGCATCTGGACGAAGGCACAATTCTTCCTGCAAACCTAAGACATAACGGAGGAAATAACTGTATTCATTGCGATAAAACTCCGTCAAACCAGAGGTAGACAGGTAAAACTCTTTGTCAGCTGGATAGAGAGCCTGCAAGGTCTCTTTCTCTAATGGTTTGCTACTTGGACTAGTTGGGATAGCTGGATTTGTAAGGCCTTTTTGATCTAGTTTTTTACCCATGACACGCGCTAAGACCGTGACAAAAGTTAAATCTTGTTCATTTTTACTAGAAGCAGCTTGCTGATGATAGGCAACGAGACTAGACAAGAGACTGTGATAAGAACCCATATCTTCTTTGCTAAGATTTTTATGGTTCATTCTCTTTTCTCTTCTGCTAAATCCAAAACTTACCAATTCATGAAGATAGGCAGATTCCTTGCTCTCGTTTTCATTGAGAAGAGTTGGTGCTGACAAAATCAACTGCTTACGGGCAGCATTGACTAAAGAAAGCATGGTATAGCGATTTTTCTTGAGGTTTTCACTGCTTGCAATCAGCAATCGTGCTCCTTCTTCTGTCGCTTGGTTTAGGCTTTGTCTTTCTTCATCTGTCAAAAGGCTAGTATTTTGCGCGATTTTTGGTAAATGATCCTGAGTTAGTCCAATGGCATAGACAAAGTCAGCAGTCAGTGGTGCAATCAAATCGTAACTCTGCACCAGAACAGTGTCCACTGTCGCTGGAATGGTGCGATACTGAGATAAAGTCATACCTGAGTGGAGCAAGGCTAGGAAGTCCTCCAGACTAACTTGTGACCCATCAAAAACGGTCGCAAATTGTTCTAAAACATGACAGAAAGCTTTCCAAACTTCAGCTTGTCTTTCCTGCTCTAGGACTTCCATAGTAGATGTTAAACCTTGCATCTGCTTGCTTAATGCAGCATTTTTTAGAAAAGTACTCCACTTTTGCAAGAGATTTTCAGCCTTCTGTTTCCGACTGGCAAATAAGGTTTCAAGAGGAGCCAAAACTCGCAAACGAATGGCATTCAAACGTTCCAAATCAAACTTTCCATGGTGGGATTTGGTGAAGGTTTGCTGAAAGGCTAGCAAGCCGTTGATACCAAGATAGCGGAGATATTGCTCAAAAGCATCAATATCCGCTTGTCTAAGGTCAGTATACAGACCAGTTCTGAGGAGATTAATCAAATCCTCCTGACGAAAACGGTAGCGTTTCAAACGCAAAATAGATTCGACATACTGGGTTAAGGGATGATGGGCCATGGATTCACTTCTACCAAGATAAAAAGGAATCTGGTACTGGTCAAAAATGGTTTTAAGTGATAACTGGTAAGAAGCCACATCCCCCAGCAGAATACGAAAATGCTTGTAACTCAGTTCTGGATGGTCATGTAATTTCTGACGAATGCTACGAGCTACTAACTCCAACTCTTCCTTTTGTGTCAAACAAGACCAGATTTGTAGATTTTCACTATCCTTCTCATCGATATCTAAAGCGAGTTCTGAGAAGTCATAAGAAGACTCCAACAAACGAGAGGCCTTGTCAAAACTATCCATTGTCTCATGTGTCTGAGAACGATCTTGAGCAGGCGTCTGGTATTTAGCACCTAAATGATGAAGAAACTCTACACTGGCTTGGTAGAGATTGCCATCGGCGAAGGGACTAGTATAAGCCTTCTTACTTGCATAAACACCAATGACAATCTCTACCCCCTTACGATGGAGTAGATCCACTACACGCTCTTCCTCTGCAGAAAAACGGGTAAAGCCATCAATAACCAAGGCAATCTGACTGAAATCACTACTTACCTTGTCATTCTCAATAGCCTCAATCAAATGGGACAACTGACTCCCCTGAGCCAACTGGCTTTGATTAAGATAGGCAGTCACTTTCTCAAAAATCAAGAGTAAATCCGCTCGCTTGTCCTCATCAGCCAAATTTTCCAAGTCTAAAAAGTTCATCTGAGCAGTCGTCATCTCGTGATAAAGTTCAATCAACTGCTGGATAAATTGAGGGTCTTGCTTAATAGCACCATAAACTCGTAACTCTTTGGGATCAAGTTCAGCTAGGCATTTATAGAAGGCCATTCCAAGGCCGATGTCATCAAGACTGGTCTTTGTAGGCAAGTCATTTAAAACCAGATAACGAGCCATTTGAGCAAAGCGCGTGACAGTAATCGCAAAAGAAGCCTGCTGGGACAAGCATTCCAGCACGGCGCGTTCTTTTTCGAATGAAAGAGAGTTGGGTGCGATGTAGAAAACCCGCTTACCAGTAGCAACCAGCTCTTCCGCCTCTCTGGTTAGGATTTCTGTCAAAGAAGTCCGAATATCAGTATACAGTAATTTCATCTCTGCCTCGTTTATTTTTTCATTACCTTTTATTATACCATTTTTTGACTACCAATCCTATAGATAGAGAGTTCTTAAAACTTCTGAAGAAAAGAAAGAGAGTGGGACAGAAATCGGTAATTCGTTAGAATTCGATTTCGTCGTCCCACCTCCGCACAGTTGAGTAGGGCTGTAAAAGCTGATGCAATCAGCGTAGTAGAGCCCACTCAACTACTGCGTCTTGCTCGACAATCCAAAGAAAATTTAGAGGCTAGGACTTTTGTCCCAGCCTCTGATTGCTAAGCACTAACTCGCTGAAAATAGATTGATCCATAAATACCAAAATGCAGTCATGTTAATCATGATATGGAGCAAAATGGGATAATAGAGAGAATGAGTTTTTCGGTAGAGGAATGCTACAATCGCTCCTCCGCTTGCATAGGTGAAAAAGGCAAGTGGTGTTATACCATCAGAAACATGCACATAGCCAAAGACACAGGCTGATAGTAAAACATCTCCATACCAAGGTGAATCTTTCAAAAATGTATTCATCAGAACTCCTCGATAAACCAATTCTTCTGTAATTGGTCCTAGCAGACAAGTAATAAGCAATAAATATAGTAACTCTTGTCGCCCTGTCATCTCAACTAATTCATTTAAAGCCATTTGATTGGACGTTGCTGGGGTTAAAAAAGAAAACACAATACCTGAAAGATGATTGACTCCATAAGCAAGAAGCACATAAACTGGATATCTCCATTTCCACTTCAACTCAAGAATTTTCTTACCTTCGAATACTACTAAATAAAGAATAGCTATAAAAGTAACGATGAGCTCTAAAAAAGCAAGAATTTGAAAAAATTCTCTACTAGCAGGCACAAGCCTACCTGCAAAATGATTAAAAATCCACCAAAACCATGTCTTCCTATAAATAATTACCAATAAGGCTAGTAAAATCTGTACTACTCTTTTTTTCATACTATGACTCAGCTTTCTCCCCTTGTTTCTTCATATTACTAATATATTTTATTTAAAATCTCGCAGCACTTCCTTTGCAAAGATGATTACCTCCGCCAATATATCCTAAATCATAAGTGCCACTAGGACAAAATCCATGAACCGGCATAGTTAATACCGGCGCTATTTGCCAAGTGACATAATTATTAGCCTCTTTACCATAGGGATCTGCTCCACCTTGTATCATCTCTAATTCTTCATTTGTTAGATTTACATTTTTTTTCATTAAAACCATGATGTATTCCTCCATTATTGTTCAGATTAGTTGAGTAATCTTCTACTCATACCTACTTACAAAAAAACTATTTTAAGTTAGTTTTTTTATATTTGTCTAGTTGCAACTTTGACAAGTTTAGTATAGCATATCTTTGCAAAATATCCTCTTCAAATCTTGAATTGTCATCGAAACGTCCTAAACTGCAAAATCAATTAGCTCCTGTCCCTTTGACTATCATCTTCTCCAAAATATGCTATAATAATACCAAAAGATAAAGAAGGAAGTCTTATGATTAAACTACTAGCCTTGGATATGGACGGAACCCTCCTCAATGAAGCCAAGGAAATCCCACAAGCCCACATCACTGCCATTCATCAGGCCATTGAAAAAGGTGTCAAACTGGTTCTCTGTACAGGTCGCCCGCTTTTCGGTGTCCTCCCCTACTATAAAAAACTTGGACTTAACCTCCAGAATGAGTATGTCATTGTCAATAACGGTTGCTCAACCCACCAGACCAGTGACTGGAGTCTAGTTGACTGGCAAGAACTCAGCCCAGCTGACATTGAATACCTCTATGACCTAGCTGAAAAGAGTGATGTTCAGTTGACTCTTTTTGATGAAGAACATTATTTTGTTCTTGGTGGCAAGCCAAATCAAATCATTCAAAATGATGCCAAACTTGTTTTTTCAGACCTAACTGAAATTTCCCTTGAGGAAGCCACTAGTGGTAAGTATCGTATGTTCCAAGGCATGTTTTTAGGCACTAAAGAACAAACAGATGATTTTGAAGAGCGTTTTGCTACAGAACTCTGCCAACGATTTAGTGGCGTTCGTTCGCAGCCTGTCATTTATGAAGCCATGCCACTTGGAACCACAAAAGCTACTGCTCTTTCACGACTAGCTGATATTTTGCAGATTGAGCCATCAGAAATTATGGCCATGGGTGATGCTAATAATGATATCGAAATGCTCCAGTTTGCAGGCCTTGGCATTGCTATGGGAAATGCTAGTGAGCATGTCAAATCCCTTGCCAATGACGTTACATCCAGCAATGAAGAAGACGGCGTCGCGCGTGCCATTGAGAAGTATATTTTATAATTGAGAAGCCCAGTTCATGTCAACTGGGTTTTGTTTTTTTTTAAGAATCACAAAACTTTAGAAACTCTTTAGAAATACTTGAGCTTTCTTTGATTTCTATAGCTTATACTAAAGTTAGAAAAATAAATCAAAAGGAGAAAATCATGAAAACAGTACTCGAAATTCATGGACTGACCAAAGAATTTGGTAAACAAGCTATTCTTCAAGATCTTAATCTAACGATAAAAGAGGGAGATATTTATGGTCTAATTGGGAAAAACGGAGCAGGTAAAACCACTCTTATCAAAATAATTACACAACTACTGTTTGCGGATAAAGGAACTATTTCCCTCTTTTCTAGTCAATCGGAAAATGAGTGGACCAAGGCTTTATCTCGAGTGGGTTCGGTTATCGAATCACCTGTAGCCCATAATCATTTAACAGCTTATCAAAATCTGAAATATTATTGTATGATTCGCCATATCCCAAATGCTGATAAAGTCATTCAAGAAACACTGGACTATGTAGGTTTGTCTGATACAGGTAAGAAAGTCTTTCGTGATTTCTCGCTAGGAATGAAACAAAGACTTGGCATTGCCATTGCTCTCCTATCGAAACCCGACTTCCTTATCTTAGATGAACCCATTAACGGTCTGGATCCTATTGGGATCAAAGAATTTCGTCTCATGATTCAGCGGCTCAATCAAGAAAAAGGAATAACTATCCTCATCTCTAGCCATATCTTGTCAGAACTCTATCTCTTAGCTAATCGCTTTGGTATTCTGGATCAAGGTAAGATTATCCGTGAAATCAGTAAAACTGAATTTGAAACACTGAGTGAGGATTATATTGTGCTTAAAACAAGCGACAAAGAAAGAGCTTGTCAGGTATTGAAAGAACAAATCCAGCTCCAGTTTAAGGTTGTCAATCCTGCAAATGAAATCCATATCTTTGGAAATGAACAAGATGTCAAACAGATTCTTAAGCAACTAACTTTGGCCGATGTTGCTATTGATGAGATATACTTTGCCCGTCAAAACCTAGAAGAATACTTCACACAATTGGTAGAATAGGAGAAAAATCATGATACATACCATTCAAGCAGATTTTTACCGTCTTTTCCGCTCCAAAGGATTCTGGATTACAGAATTCATTCTCTTTGTACTTATGTTACTGGGTGCTACTATTGGCGCTACAGGACATCTAATGTCCGTTCAAACAGCACCACCTGAGACTCCTACCCATGGTTGGAATGGGATAGAAGCTCTTATCAATGCGTCTAGCAATGATTCAAACCTCGTTTTTCTCTGCATTATTCTAGTGTGTTTAGTTCTTGGGGTCGATTTAATCGGCAAGCTTTATAAAAATAGTTTGACAGTTGGCGTTTCTCGTACAGAGTTTTTCCTTGCTAAATCCTTTGTTCTAGCAAGTATCGCTCTCTTACAACTCATCGCCAGCCTTGTGATTGCTTTTGTTCCCTCAACTCTACTAAACGGACTTGGTACGATACCTGATGGTTTTGTTACTAATCTCCTCTTGACGATTTCCCTTCAATTTCTCTGCCTTCTAGCTTGGCTTTCGATTGTTTCCTTTATTCTCTACCTAACTCATTCTTATCTTGCCGTATTTATTGGTTATCTGATTAGCTCTATCGTCATTTCTATTCCAATGCTTGTTTTCCCAGACATTGAAATTCTACGATATTTAATTCTAGATTTTGCCTATGCTATGACTAGTAATAGTCAATCTATTCTCTATACCATCACGGTTTGCGTAGTTGTCATCCTTATCTTCTCTCTTAGTGGCCTTACCATTTTCAAGAAGAAAAGTCTATAAAAAAATGACCTCCTCTAGTCTACAGAGGAGGTTTCTTTTCGTTAAAAATAAATAAAGACCGAAAACCATTCTCCATCAGCAACTAGCTTCATATCCGCTCCAAGAAGATGAACCAATTCCTCGGTAATATAGAGACCTAAACCAGAGGATTCTTCAGTATCCGACATATTTTCAGAATAAAAACGATTACTGAGATTGTCTATATTCTTGATAGGTTTTTTAACAAGATTATCAATTTCCAAAACAAGCCCTTTTTCTCCCTTTTTCAAAGAAAGCCGAGCCTTTTTCTTGCCGTGCTTGAGAACATTTCCAAGGAGGTTTTGTAAAATTCGATCAAGCAAGTCCTCATCGGTCGTCGTTTTCAATCCTGGTTCAACGTTAAAATCAAGAACAATCTGTGAAGATTGAAAAACGTCGTAATAGGCTAAAGTCTTCTTTGTTATAAAAGTTGATAAATCAAGCTCTTCCAGTTTCGGTTTGACTGCTCCTTCCATCAAATGACGGTATTCGAGGAGAGCCTCCAACCGTTTGGAAACCAAATCCTGATGATGGGCTATTTTATTTAAGGTTTCTGAACTATTATCGGGATGTTTTATTAGTTGCTGAGTATATCCTGAAGCGATTGTCAAAGGTGTCCGAATATCATGAGCGATGTTACTGATTGCCATATCTAGGGTACGTTTTTCATGCTTCATGATTAGCTGATTCTGTTCAACTTCTTGAAATAGATTCTCAATTTGGTTATGTAGACGCAAAATGGTCTTTGAAAAGAAGTTTATCCCGATCCTCTTCATGCTACCAGAGCGAATCTTTTCTTCGATTTGTCTGCTTAAATCTCTAATTGCTATATGATAGCGAATCAAAGAAATCGCCAAAATAATGTTAGTAAGGAGTAATATTGATATCAAAATGTAATTCATTATTTATCTCCTTTTAATCGAACACCAACTCCCCAAATGGTTTCAATGTATTCGTGATTTGGATCCAGTTGATGCAGTTTTTTACGGAGATTGCTTAGATGGGTGTTGAGCGTATTATCTCCAGGCAGGTAACTTTCTTCCCAAATTAATTCATAGAGTTCTTCCTTGGTAAAAATCTTTTTAGGATGCCGGAGTAACATTTGGAGAATCTGGCACTCTTTCTTTGCAAGGCGAATGGTTTCAGTTGTGCTACTTATTTCAAAACTAGCCGCATCGAACTGGATATTTTTAAAGTTTTGTAGGAGGTTTTCAGTTTTTCTGCTGTTTTCTGACTGATGTTCACCACTTTGGCGTAATTGCACAGTGACTCTGGCAAAGACTTCGTCCAAATCAAAAGGTTTTACCACATAATCATTGGCACCATCTAATAGGTACTGGCTGATAAGCTTTTTATCACCTAAAGCAGTAAGCATGATGACCGGAGTCTGACTAGTTTGTCGAATAGCTTGCAAGACTTGGTCACCATTTTTCCCAGGGAGCATGATATCTAGCAGAACGAGATCAATGCCACCTTTGTCAAATTGCATGATACCTTCTGTGCCAGAAAAGGCTTGTATCACCTCGTGTTCTTCAGTAAGAAGGATTTTTAAAATCTCCTGAATTTCATTATTATCTTCAATTACAAGAATGCTCGCCATAAACCTCGTCCTTTCTAAAACTATTATAACATGTTTTGTTAGGATTTCCAGACACAGAAAAGCTCCTCTCACATTATAACTAAGAAGGAGCTAATGGAAATTGAATCTATTTAACCAAATAAGCAATCAAGGTTATAATCCATAAATGAGCTGGGTAGAAAATATAAAAGAAATATTTACTCCAACTAGTTTCCTTTCCTCGCTGTCCATTATACAAGGCAATAAAAGGAAAGACAGTGATAAAGAGCCAGTCGGAATTGTAAAGCATCATTTCCAATGTTTGGTACCAAGTATCATAGGTATGGATAGAAGTCACTAACAGGAAGGCCCAAAGGAGAGTATAGAGAAGATTTCGCAATCCCTTGCGATTTCGACAAGAGTAACTAATTAAGAGAAATGGTAGCATAGTGATGCCACCCTCAGTAAAAAGACAACCGAAAATCAAGAGACCAGCAACTCCAATCCGACGCCACAACTTCTCCTTTTTATCTAACTCTTTTCTGGGAAAGCCAATCCAAAGCATGGTAACACCGATGGCCAAAGTTAAGAAAATATTATTAGTGACCATTACTCCCTTAGAGGAAAATAGGGCATTGACTAGGCTATTTCCAGCAAACATGATAAGCGCCCAACTCCAAAGGCGGATGAGATAGTCTTTCAGATTTCGAGTATGGATGAATCCTTCCATAGCCATATAGGCAAACCAAACTCCCACACAACGGGTCAAGGCGTGAAGAATACCTTCCCACATAGGAGAAACAATTCCTGTGATATGAGGAATATGGTCTAAAACCATTATTGCAGCCATCAGATACTTCAACTGCGTCGCATTCCATTTTTTCATAATAAACCTCTTTCTTTTTGATCTACATAGAGTATAGCATACATTTCCACGTATAATCGTACACCCATCTTACATTTAAAAAGCCTATCTTACATTTTTGTAAGACAGGCGTGAATATTAAATGTTTATTATGAAAGTTACCTTCTAGTCCGTAATTCGTTGGTACATTTCGGGTCTTCTATCACGAAACAGTCCCCAGTTGAGGCGTTCACTTGCTCCCTTGTCAAGGTCATAGGTCGCTAACAGAACAGCTTCACCTTGTCTTTCAGCTTTCTCTAGAATAG
This sequence comes from Streptococcus oralis, assembly GCA_937930605.1. GTDB lineage: Bacteria > Bacillota > Bacilli > Lactobacillales > Streptococcaceae > Streptococcus > Streptococcus oralis_CO. The sequence goes on along the minus strand of CALHBZ010000051.1, from coordinate 2,978 downwards.
CTCCTGTTTCATCCGTCATAAAGGAGGAACCGTAGAAGTCAAGACTAGAACTTTGTCCACCATTTTCCTCGCTAGGAGTGACTTCCTCCAAACCATAACGATTAGCTGCAATAACTGGAACAATATTTGCAGCTGCGTGCCCTTGCATCGTACGTTGCCAATGACCACAACTATCTGTATCCAAAATTGGCTCCGAACCAATGGCTGTTGGGTAAAAGAGTAATTCTGCCCCATTCAACGCAAGACAGCGCGCTGTTTCAGGAAACCATTGATCCCAACAGATGCCAATCCCAATCTTAGCATAGCGAGTATCCCAGACCTTGAAACCAGAGTTACCTGGCGTAAAATAAAACTTTTCTTGATAATAATGGTCATCTGGTATGTGGGTCTTCCGATAAACGCCCAGCACTTCTCCATCAGCGTCAATGACAGCGATTGAGTTATACAAGACATTTCCATCTTTTTCGTAGAAACTAATCGGTAGAACAACCTGTAGTTCCTTAGCAATCACTTTAAAATGCTGAATGGCTGTATTTTCTGATACAGATTGGGCATACCGATAATAGTCATACTTGCGTTCCTGACAGAAATAGGGACGTTCAAATAACTCTGGTAAGAGAATGATTTGTGCGCCTTTGTCTGCAGCTTGACGTACTAAACGCTCCGCTGTTTGGATATTTGTTGCCACATCCTTGGTACATTGCATCTGGATTGCTGCAACTCTTACATTTCTCATCTTTTTCTCCTATTCTGGGATTTGTTGGGTGATACAGTGGATATTGCCACCACCTAAAAGAATATCTCTAGCTGCTATTCCAACAACTTTACGGTCTGGAAAACACTTGTTGAGGATATCTAGGGCCACTTGGTCGTTTACATCCTCAAACTGTGGCACTAAGACAGACTTGTTGGCAATATAGAAATTGACATAGGAGGCCGCCAGACGTTCACCTGCATAACGCTCTTCTTCCCCTTCTTCATAAGTATAGCCTGGTAAATCTTCTTCAGTAACGACTTGTAGATTAGCTGGAATTGGCAGTTTATGAATGGTGAAGGTACGCCCTTTTGCATCCGTTTCCTTCTCTAAAAGAGCTAAATCAGCTACAGACATAGCATACTGGGGATCGCTTTTGTCGTCTGTCCAAGCTAAGACAAGCTCAGCAGGGCCAACGAAGGCAGCAACATTGTCAATGTGTTCATTGGTTTCGTCCTGATAAATACCATAAGGCAGCCAGATAACTTTTTCAGCGCCAAGATAGTTCAATAATCTTCTCTCGATTTCCTCTTTACTGAGATGAGGATTGCGACCAGCGCTCAGAAGGCAACTTTCAGTCACAAGAATGGTCCCTTGACCATCGCTATGGATCGCGCCGCCTTCCAGTACAAAAGGTTTGGCATCGTAAACAGGCATTTCCAAGGCCTCAGCAAAACGACTGGCTACTTGGTCATCATCTTCATAATCTTGATAAAGACCATCAACATCCCCACCCCAGGCATTGAAAGACCAATCTACTGCCAACTTTTCTTTTTTATCATTGATGAGAATGGTCGGCCCCGTATCACGCGCCCAGGCATCATTTGTATGAATGTCTAGATAAACGACTTCATCCCCAAGATAGGATTGAGCTTCAGATAGATGGTCCTGCTCCACCAAAAGATAAACAGTTTCCCCCTGAGCAATAGTTTTGATGATTTGGCTAAAGGCCTTCTTAGCAGCCTTTCCTTGGAAGGGCCATGAACCTGGTCGAGTTGGCCAGATCATGAGGGTACCATGATGTGGTTCATACTCTGCTGGCATACGATAGCCTAATTTTTTTGGACTGTTCATCATGATAATCTCCCTTTAAAGTCTTGGTAGCCGAAGGCTTTGACTAAGCTGCAGTCACCTCGCTCGTCCATTAGATAGAGACTTGGCAAGCCAATACCGTTAAAGGTATTATTTTTGACAAAGGAGTAGATTGCCATGTCTTCAAAGTAAAGTCTATCACCGATTTGGACTGGATTTTCAAAACTATAATCACCAATCACATCGCCCGTCAGACAGGTATTGGAAGAAAGTCTGTAGGTATGGGCTTTTTCCTGTGCCTCAAATCCATTTCTCAAAGGTGGGCGATAGGGCATCTCAAGTACATCAGGCATATGGCAGGTCGCAGAGGCATCTAAAACCAAGATCTCCATACCGTTTTCTACAATGTCCAATACCTCAGTTGCTAGATAACCTGCATTGAGCGCAATGGCTTCACCCGGCTCGATATAGACTTCAAGATTGTAAGTTTCTCGGATACGCTTGATTTCAGAAATCAGTAAATCCACATCGTAGTCTTCTCTTGTGATGTGGTGTCCGCCACCCATATTGAGCCATTTTACCTCATGTAAATAAGAACTAAACTGCGCTTCTACAGCTTTCAAAGTTGTCTCTAAATCCTCTGAACCTTGCTCGCAAAGGGTATGAAAATGAAGTCCGTCCACTAAATCCAACAAATCACTAGGAATTTTATCTAGTGTTACTCCAAAACGAGATCCAGGTGCACAAGGGTCATAGAGCGCGTGATCTCCTTGGGTTGAACACTGAGGATTGAGGCGCAAACCGACACTGATACCAGCCTCTCTACAACGAGCCCCATGTTTACGCAACTGTCTCTCCGAGTTAAAGACGATATGGTCCGTTATCTCAAGCAATTCCTCTAAGTCCGCATCCTTAAAAGCAGGCGCGAATACATGGACTTCACCAGGAAACTCTTCTCTAGCTAGCTTGGCCTCATAGAGTCCACTAGCCGTCGTACCTGACAGATACTGGCTAATCAAGGGATAGGTTTTGTAAAGAGAATATGCCTTCTGGGCAAGCAAAACCTTGCAACCGGCTTCTTCTTGCACATATTGTAGAATGCGGCAGTTGGCTTCTAACTTTGCCAAGTCAATGACATAAGCTGGTGTTGGTACTTGTTCTAGCTTCATTAGTCCACCATTTGTGGATTTTC
>CALHBZ010000050.1 GCA_937930605.1 Streptococcus oralis | reverse complement strand
GGAGAATAATCGTGTCAAAAATTACTACCAGCTTATTTCAAGAGATGGTGCAGGCGGCATCAACTCGTTTGAATAAGCAAGCAGAATATGTCAATTCATTAAACGTCTTCCCAGTTCCAGATGGAGATACTGGGACAAACATGGGAATGACCATTGAAAATGGTGCCAAAGAAGTAGCAGATAAGCCAGCTTCTACAGTCGGAGAAGTGGCGAGCATTCTTGCTAAAGGGCTCTTGATGGGTGCGCGTGGAAACTCAGGAGTTATCACGTCTCAACTTTTCCGTGGCTTTTCTCAAGCTATCAAAGATAAAGACGAGTTAACAGGTCAAGATTTGGCCCTTGCTTTCCAGTCTGGTGTCGAAGTAGCCTACAAGGCAGTTATGAAACCAGTCGAAGGAACTATCTTGACAGTTTCTCGTGGAGCGGCTATCGGTGCCAAGAAAAAAGCTGAGCAAACAGATGATGCCGTTGAGGTCATGCGTGCGGCCTTGGAGGGTGCTAAGAGAGCTTTAGCTAAGACTCCTGATATGCTCCCAGTCTTGAAAGAGGTTGGTGTCGTGGACTCAGGTGGTCAAGGATTGGTCTTCATCTACGAAGGTTTCCTTTCAGCTCTTACTGGAGAATACAGTGCGTCTGAGGACTTTGTAGCAACTCCAGCGAATATGGGTGAAATGATCAATGCAGAGCACCACAAGTCAGTTGCGGGACATGTCGCAACAGAAGATATCACTTTTGGTTACTGTACTGAGATTATGGTTGCCCTTAAACAAGGTCCAACTTATGCCAAAGATTTTGATTATGATGAGTTCCGCAACTACTTGAATGAGCTAGGCGATTCTCTACTTGTTGTCAACGATGATGAAATCGTCAAAGTTCACGTCCATACAGAAGACCCAGGTCTTGTTATACAAGAAGGACTTAAATATGGTAGCTTGGTTAAGGTTAAAGTAGATAACATGCGTAACCAGCACGAAGCTCAAGTAGAAAAAGAAGCTCAAGTCAGCAAGCCAGCTGAAGAAAAGGAATATGCCCTTATCGCAGTAGTAGCAGGCCAAGGCTTGGCAGATATCTTCCGTGCCCAAGGCGTGGACTATGTCATCGAAGGTGGACAAACCATGAACCCTTCGACAGAAGACTTTATCAAGGCTGTTGAGCAAGTCAATGCTCGTAACATCATCTTCTTGCCAAACAACAAAAATATCTTCATGGCGGCTCAATCTGCCGCAGAGGTGTTAGATCAACCAGCTGTTGTGGTAGAAGCTCGTACTCTTCCTCAAGGATTGACGAGTCTGCTTGCCTTTGACCCAAGCAAGTCTATCGAAGAAAACAAAGAACGTATGACTGCAGCCCTCGGTGATGTCATCAGCGGAAGTGTAACTACTGCCGTTCGTGACACAACTATCGATGGCTTGGAAATTCATGAAAATGACAATCTTGGTATGGTTGATGGGAAAATCCTTGTGTCAAACCCTGACATGCACCAAACCTTGACTGAAACTTTGAAGCACATGCTAGACGAAGACAGTGAAATCGTAACCTTCTATGTCGGCGAAGATGGAAGTGAAGAACTTGCCAATGAAATTGCCCAAGAAATCGCAGAAGAATTCGAAGACGTTGAAGTCGAAATCCACCAAGGACAACAACCTGTATATCCATATATTTTCAGTGTGGAATAAAAATTTAATAGATTAAAAAGAAAGTTGATTGTTCAACTTTCTTTTTTTATGACATTTGTCATATTTCCTAGTGACAGAAGCATCTAGCTCAGCTAACTTCAAAAGACTATAATTGAAGTAGGAAATGGAGGAAGAAGAGATGAAAAATAAAATGATTGTCGCAGTGAGTTTGGTAGCGGCAGGAGTTATGACCTATCTCATGTTTTCAGGATTGGATGAGAGTTTCTATCATTTTCCTTGGGAGCTATTTGCTGGCTTTGGGATGATATCTTGGCTTGTCAGAGAAGGTTTGAAATTGGTCTCAGATGTGAAAAAGGAGTTTGAGGAATGAAAAAAGAAATCATCTATCTCTTTATCGGCCTGTCATTCTTGGTATGGTTAGTAGAAATGTTTACAGGTTGGTTTGACCAAACCTTGCTTCGCCAATTTATTCTTGGTACTTGGGGTTTTGGATTTATGATTTTCGTCGTTTTCCCTATGGGAATGGAGTGGTTGAAAGGAGAATCTCATGACTGTGATTAAAGTTGAGAAATTGAGTAAGAAAATAAAAGACAAGGAGATCTTGCGGAACATCTCTTTTGAAATCCACCATGGTGAATGTGTCGCCTTGATAGGACCTAACGGAGCAGGAAAGACCACTTTGATTGATTGCCTCTTGGGCGACAAGTTCGTGAGCTCAGGTCAGGTCGCCATTCAAGGATTTGCACCAACAGATCCTCGATTAAATCAGCTTATTTCTGTCTTGCCCCAAGAAAATGCAGTTGTCCAAAGCTTGAAAGTGAAAGAACTTCTATCATTTTTCAAGTCACTTTATCCCGACAGTCTTTCTGACAAAGAGATTGATGATCTGTTAAGATTTTCGGACAAGCAGAAAAATCAGCTAGCGGGCAAGTTATCTGGTGGGCAAAAACGGTTGTTCTCTTTCGTGTTGGCTTTAATAGGTCGTCCGAAACTTCTATTCTTAGATGAACCAACTGCTGCCATGGATACCTCAACACGTCAGCATTTTTGGGAGATTGTCGATCGGTTGAAGCAAAATGGTGTGACCATTGTTTATTCTTCCCACTATATCGAAGAGGTAGAACATACGGCCGACCGCATCTTGGTCCTCCACAAGGGTGAATTGATTCGTGATACGACACCTTATGCTATGCGTGGTGAAGAACAAGAAAAACACTTCACGGTACCTCTGACCTATCAGGAATTTATCAGCACTTTGGACCAAGTTCAAGAGATTGAAATCAAGCAAA
>CALHBZ010000049.1 GCA_937930605.1 Streptococcus oralis | reverse complement strand
ATCAAATGAAAATGAAAATTCCTTTTGATATGGCGGATATGAACGGCCATATCAAACTTCCAGATGTGATTTTGCTGTCCTTGCAAGTATCAGGTATGCAGTCGATTGAACTGGGAGTTAGCGACAAGGATATGCTAGAACAATATAATCTGGTCTGGATTATCACGGATTATGAGATTGACGTGGTTCGATTGCCTCGCTTTGCTGAGGAGATTACGATTGAAACAGAAGCATTGACTTACAATCGTCTTTTTTGCTATCGCCGTTTCACTATCTATGATGAAGCAGGTCAAGAAATCATTCGCATGTTGGCAACCTTTGTTCTCATGGACAGAGACAGTCGTAAAGTCCATGCTGTCGAACCTGAGATTGTTGCGCCTTACCAGTCTAAGTTTGATAAAAAACTCATCCGTGGGCCAAAGTATGCAAATCTAGAAGATCCAATCAGTAAAGACTACCATGTTCGTTTTTACGACTTGGATATGAATGGTCATGTCAATAATAGCAAATATCTGGATTGGATTTTTGAGGTCATGGGAGCAGACTTTTTGACCAAGTATATTCCAAAGAAAATCAATCTTAAGTATGTCAAAGAAGTGCGGCCAGGTGGCATGATTGCCTCAGCTTATGAACTCAAGGGACTAGAAAGCAAGCATGAGATTATCAGTGATGGCGAGATCAATGCCCAAGCTATGATTACTTGGCAAGAAATTGAAGGCAATTAGAAAGGACGATATGGCTTATAAAGGTTATTTAATTGATTTAGACGGAACCATTTACAAGGGGAAAGACCGGATTCCGGCAGGTGAGGCTTTTGTGCATGAATTGCAAAAACGAGAGATTCCCTATCTCTTTGTGACCAACAATACAACTCGAACTCCTGAGAGTGTCCAAGAGATGTTGGCTAAGAATTTTAACATTAATACCCCTTTATCGACTATATACACAGCAACTTTGGCAACCATCGACTATATGAATGACTTGGGACTTGAAAAGACAGTCTATGTCATCGGAGAAGCCGGACTCAAGGATGCCATTCAGGCGGCTGGTTATGTCGAAGACAAGGAAAATCCTGCCTATGTGGTAGTTGGACTGGACTGGCAAGTCGACTATGAAAAATTTGCTACGGCAACTCTTGCCATTCAAAAGGGTGCCCACTTTATCGGAACCAACCCCGACCTCAATATCCCAACAGAGCGTGGTCTCTTGCCAGGTGCGGGTTCACTGGTGACACTTCTTGAAGTAGCAACTCGGGTCAAAACAGTTTATATCGGAAAACCAAACGCCATCATTATGGACAAGGCCGTGAAACACCTAGGATTGAAACGAGAAGACTTGCTCATGGTTGGGGACAACTACTTGACAGATATTCGAGCAGGGATTGACAATGGTATTCCAACGCTCTTGGTGACGACAGGTTTTACCAAGGCAGAAGAAGTGGCTGACCTGCCAATCGCACCAACTCATGTGGTGTCTAGCCTTGCGGAGTGGAATTTTGATGAAAACTAAACTAACCTTTTGGGGAAGTATGCTCTTTTTCCTCTCCCTTTCTATTCTCTTAACCATTTATCTGGCATGGATTTTCTATCCCATGGAGATTGAGTGGCTGAACTTAGCGGATCGAGTCTATCTAAAGCCCGAAACCATTCAGTACAATTTTCATATCTTGATGAATTACCTGACCAATCCCTTTAGTCAGGTCTTAGAGATGCCAGATTTCCGTTCGTCAGCGGCTGGTTTACACCACTTTGCGGTGGTGAAGAATCTCTTCCACTTGGTTCAGCTGGTCACTTTGGTGACACTTCCAAGTTTCTATTTCTTTGTTAAAAAGATTGTAAAAAAAGGCTTTTTATCACTATATCGTAAAAGTATTCTGACTTTATTAGTCTTTCCTTTGGTCATTGGGCTTGTAGGAGTGTTGATTGGTTTCGAGCAATTCTTTACTCTTTTTCATCAGATTCTCTTTGTAGGAGATAATACCTGGCTTTTTGATCCAGCAAAGGACCCAGTTATTTTGATTTTACCAGAGACCTTCTTTCTCCATGCTTTCCTTCTCTTCTTTGGCTTCTATGAAAGCATATTTGGCTTCCTTTATTTGAAAAGTCGTAATTCTAAACTATTCTAGTATTTTGCATAGATAAAAAAGAAACGAATTTAGAAATTCTGATGAGGAGTGAATTAACTTCATTGGAATTGAGTAATTCGTTCGCATACAGTCTATTTTTCTAGAAAAAAATAGGCTTTTTTCTAGAAATTGCTAGTCAAGCGCTTTATTTTTTTGTATAATAAGAATAGCAAAGTATAGATAAAGAAGAGAAAAGCATGATTACACTATTTTTATCACCGAGCTGTACATCATGTCGTAAGGCAAAGGCCTGGTTAGAGACGCATAAGGTGCCCTTTCAAGAGCATAATATCATGACCAGTCCTTTAACAAGAAAAGAATTGCAACACATTCTTTCCTTGACCGAAAATGGTA
>CALHBZ010000048.1 GCA_937930605.1 Streptococcus oralis | reverse complement strand
TTAGGGAAGTCACAACCAAACAAGTGTTTGTTTGTGTCTTCGTATTTGTCCTTGATGAAGGCATATTTACCATTTGAGAAGACAACGTTGATAACTGGAAGGTCGTATTGAACGTTTGTGATAACGTCTGGGTAGCACATGTTGAATGCACCGTCACCCATGATGTTCCATACTTGGCGATCTGGATTGTCTTTCTTAGCAGCGATACCACCAGGAAGGGCAATACCCATTGTCGCAAAGAGTGGAGATGTACGCCACATGTTCTTAGGTGTCATGTGAAGGTGACGAGTAGATGTTTGAGTAGTATCACCTACGTCGATTGAATAGATAGCGTCTTGATCAGCATGTTTATTGATTGCATTGTAAACTTGATACAATTGCAATTCACCCTCAGTTTTACCTTCGAGTTTGTTCATGTAATCGCGCCAGTTTTGGTTGTTCTTCACGTTTGCACGCCACCATGGAGTAGACTCAACTGCATCTACCTTATCAAGGATTGCTTTGGCTGCTTGACCTGCATCGCCAAGGATAGACGCGTCAAGAGCATGGCGTTTACCAAGTTTGTAAGGGTCGATATCGACTTGGATGAATTTTTCAGTGTTCTTGAAGGCTTCGTAAACTTCAGCAAATGGGAAGTTTGAACCAAGGAAAAGAACTGTATCTGCTTCAAAGACCACTTCGTTGGCTGGTTTCCAACCAACACGGTAAGCAGAACCTGTCAACCCTTCATAGTTCCATTCAAACGCTTCAAAGTTTTTACCAGTTGTGATAATTGGTGCTTTGATTTTACGTGACAATTCAGTAATCACTTCACCAGCTTTGACACCACCGTAACCAGCGTAGATAACTGGACGTTCAGCATTGTTCAAGATTTCAACAGCTTTGTCGATTTCAACTTCGTTCAAAGCAGGAGCGATGAATGAACGTTCGTATGAACCTGAACCGTAGTAAGAGTTTTCGTCGATTTCTTGGAAACCGAAGTTTACTGGGATTTCAACAACAGCTGGACCTTTTTTAGAAACTGCAGCACGGCAAGCTTCGTCAATTACTTTTGGCAATTGCTCAGCGTAAGCTACACGTTTGTTGTAAACAGCGATACCGTTGTACATTGGGTTTTGGTTCAATTCTTGGAAGGCATCCATGTTGAGTTCGTTAACTGGACGTGATCCAAGGATAGCAAGGAATGGAGTGTTATCCATAGCTGCATCGTAAACACCGTTGATCAAGTGAGTCGCACCTGGACCACCTGAACCTACTGCAACCCCGATTGAGCCACCAAACTTAGCTTGCATCACCGCTGCAAGAGCACCTGTTTCTTCGTGGCGAACTTGCAAGAAGCGGATATCTTTGTCTTCAGCCAAAGC
>CALHBZ010000047.1 GCA_937930605.1 Streptococcus oralis | reverse complement strand
TCCTAACTTGTTGTAACAAATATCCTAAACTTTTCTTTTTCATAATAATCTCCCTATTAAGTCACCCTATTGGGTGGCTTTTTTTGTCTCGAGAATCATGATATAATAATAGAATCGACAAGTAGGAAAAGGAAAAATTGATGAATTATACAGTTGAAGAAAAAGAAAGCTTCATGAGAGAGGCCTTGAAAGAGGCAGAAATTGCTCTGGAACACGATGAAATTCCAATTGGCTGTGTGATTGTCAAGGATGGAGAAATCATTGGTAGGGGGCATAATGCGCGCGAGGAGTTGCAACGGGCGATCATGCATGCGGAAATTATGGCCATAGAGAATGCGAACGTGAGTGAAGAAAGTTGGCGTCTGCTGGATTGTACACTTTTTGTGACTATAGAGCCGTGTGTGATGTGTAGTGGGGCTATTGGACTTGCCCGTATTCCAAATGTAGTCTACGGGGCTAAGAATCAGAAATTTGGTGCAGCTGGAAGTTTGTACGATATCTTGACAGATGAGCGTCTCAATCATCGTGTAGAGGTCGAAACGGGAGTTTTGGAGAGTGAGTGTGCAGCGATTATGCAGGACTTTTTCCGAAATCGACGGAAAAAATAATTTCTCTTTCAAAACGGAGGGGAATGTGGTATAATAAATAGTGGAGCAACAGTTCTGCGTGAAGCGGGTCAGGGGAGGAATCCAGCAGCCCTAAGCGATGTGAATTGTGTGCTCTTTTTTCGTGCTTTTTTCGAATAAATAAGATAAAATAGCCTAGAATAAATGATAATAGAAAAGAGAAAATGATGAAAATTCGTGGTTTTGAATTGGTTTCGAGTTTTACAGATGAAAATTTGCTCCCTAAGCGTGAGACAGCCCATGCAGCTGGTTATGATTTAAAGGTTGCGGAACGCACTGTGATTGCTCCAGGAGAGATTGTTCTCGTCCCAACAGGAGTCAAGGCTTATATGCAGCCAATAGAAGTGCTCTATCTCTATGATCGTTCATCAAACCCTCGTAAGAAGGGGCTGGTCTTGATCAACTCTGTTGGCGTTATTGATGGGGATTATTATGGAAATCCTGGGAATGAAGGCCATATCTTTGCTCAGATGAAAAATATTACTGATCAGGAAGTGGTTCTCGAAGTTGGGGAGCGTGTGGTTCAGGCTGTCTTTGCTCCTTTCTTAATTGCAGACGGAGATGAGGCAGATGGCGTGCGAACTGGTGGATTTGGATCGACAGGGCATTAAGATGAAGATTATCTTTGTACGTCATGGGGAGCCAGATTACCGTGAGTTAGAGGAACGTTCTTATACAGGTTTTGGGATGGATTTAGCACCTTTATCTGAGGAAGGAAGACTGCAGGCTAAAGAACTTTGTCGAAATCCCTTGCTACAATCAGCTGATTTGCTAGTAACTTCAGCAGTGACAAGAGCTTTAGAAACGGCTTCGTATGTGACTGGTGCTACGGGTCTTCCTTTAAGAGTAGAACCCTTATTGCATGAATGGCAGGTCTATGAAACAGGCATAGAGAACTTTGAAAAAGCACGTACTCTGTTTTTAGAAAACAAGGGGGAGTTGCTTCCTAATAGTCCTATTCAGTATGAGACAGCTGCGGAAATGAAGTCTCGATTTCTAGAATCTATGGCTAAGTATCGAGAACATCAGACTGTAGTTGTTATAGCTCATCGTATGCTAATACGTCAGTTTGTGCCAAATGAGAAGATTGATTTTTGTCAAGTGATTGAGTGTGAGGTAGAAATTTAGAAAGAGGTTTATTATCGCAAAGAAAAAAGCGACATTTGTATGTCAAAATTGTGGGTATAATTCCCCTAAATATCTAGGGCGCTGTCCAAACTGTGGGGCTTGGTCTTCTTTTGTAGAAGAGATCGAGGTTGTCGAGGTTAAGAATGCGCGTGTGTCCTTGACAGGTGAAAAAACCAAGCCTATGAAACTGGCTGAAGTAACGTCTATCAATGTCAATCGAACCAAGACGGAGATGGAGGAATTTAACCGTGTACTTGGAGGCGGAGTGGTACCAGGAAGTCTCGTACTTATCGGTGGGGATCCAGGGATTGGAAAATCGACCTTACTCCTTCAAGTTTCAACCCAGTTGTCTCAAGTGGGGACTGTTCTCTATGTCAGTGGGGAGGAGTCTGCCCAGCAAATCAAGCTACGAGCAGAGCGCTTGGGGGATATTGATAGCGAGTTTTATCTCTATGCAGAGACCAATATGCAGAGTGTTCGTGCAGAGGTGGAGCGCATCCAACCAGACTTTCTCATTATCGACTCCATCCAGACTATTATGTCTCCTGAGATTTCTGGGGTACAGGGGTCTGTTTCTCAGGTGCGTGAGGTGACAGCTGAGCTCATGCAGTTGGCCAAGACCAATAATATTGCCATCTTTATCGTAGGGCATGTGACCAAGGAAGGTACTCTGGCTGGTCCGCGTATGTTGGAGCATATGGTGGATACAGTGCTTTACTTTGAAGGGGAGCGCCACCATACCTTCCGTATTTTGAGGGCAGTCAAAAACCGTTTTGGTTCCACTAATGAGATTGGCATCTTTGAGATGCAGTCAGGTGGATTGGTTGAGGTGCTCAATCCGAGTCAAGTTTTCCTAGAAGAGCGTTTGGATGGGGCTACCGGCTCCTCAATCGTTGTGACTATGGAAGGGACGCGTCCGATTTTGGCGGAGGTTCAAGCCTTGGTGACACCGACCATGTTTGGAAATGCCAAGCGTACGACAACTGGACTAGATTTCAATCGTGCTAGTCTGATTATGGCTGTTTTGGAAAAACGGGCAGGGCTTCTCTTGCAAAATCAGGATGCCTATCTCAAATCTGCCGGTGGTGTCAAATTAGACGAGCCTGCTATTGATTTAGCCGTCGCAGTGGCCATTGCTTCAAGCTACAAGGACAAGCCAACCAATCCTCAGGAATGCTTTGTTGGAGAGCTAGGTTTGACTGGAGAAATTCGACGCGTGAATCGTATCGAACAGCGCATCAATGAAGCTGCTAAACTGGGATTTACTAAGATTTATGTACCCAAAAATTCCTTGACAGGCCTTAAACCACCTCAAGAAATTCAGGTGATTGGAGTGACGACCATTCAGGAAGTTTTGAAAATGGTCTTTGCATAATCCGTGACAAATCCTCTTAAAAATGATAAGATAGGAGAAATATTTGATTATCAAATTTTTGAGGAGGGAATCGTGTCGTATTTTGAACAGTTTATGCAAGCCAATCAGGCTTATGTTGCCCTACATGGGCAGTTAAATCTGCCACTTAAACCCAAAACCAGAGTAGCTATCGTGACCTGTATGGACTCACGTCTGCACGTTGCGCAAGCTCTAGGTTTAGCACTTGGGGATGCCCATATCCTGCGGAATGCTGGCGGTAGAGTAACAGAGGACATGATTCGTTCGCTGGTGATCTCCCAGCAACAAATGGGCACACGTGAAATTGTGGTGCTTCACCATACAGACTGTGGAGCTCAAACCTTTCAAAATGAGTCTTTTCAAGAGCATCTGAAGCACGAGCTCGGGGTTGATGTTTCTGGTCAAGATTTTTTACCCTTTCAGGATGTTGAAGAGAGTGTGAGAGAGGATATGCAGTTGCTTCGAGAATCCCCACTGATTCCTGATGATGTGGCTATTTCAGGTGCTGTCTATGATGTGGATACAGGGAGTATGAGAGAAGTATACTAACTTCATCTTGCAGAATTCTAATCTTAGCATAAAATCGATGGTTCCAATGTGGCGATTTTAATTTTAATGTAGTCAATATAAAATAGTAAAAAACAAGGGTATAAATGTTTGCTCTTGTTTTATTTTTGATTGAAAAATAAAGGAAAAAGCGCTACAATGGTAGATGGAAAATGTTGTGTAAAAAACAAGTGATACATAAGTACCGGAGGAAATCATGTCTTTTTCTGATTTAAAGCTGTTTGCCCTTTCTTCTAA
>CALHBZ010000046.1 GCA_937930605.1 Streptococcus oralis | reverse complement strand
AGTTAATACATTAGGAATTTGTTCTTTTTTCATTGATTTTTCCTTAATCTGTAGTGAATGTAAGTGTCACAGTTCCAGTCTGAGTTGTCAGCTTGGAAGTATCAATCGTTTGATTGTCCACAGTTAAAGCAACTCCCTTCACTACACCCAAAGTAATCGTCACAGGATTTTTCGTCGAAACTGTTGTTTTTGCGTTTTTATTGTCTGCTGACAAGGTCACACCACCTTCAAGGTCACTCCCTGAAACACTAACCCAGCTAGTTGCATCTGAAACTGTTAGCTGAACCGTAGCTGTTTCCTTACTCGTTTTATAGCGAGCTTCAATGCGGTTTCCTTCACCTGAAACGGTAATAGTTGATTCCGCAATAGAAGATGAGCTTGATGTCTGACTACTAGAAGATGAACTAGACGAGGTTGTTGAACCAGTTGAGTTCACAACACTATAATTAGCTGAAGAAGGGCGCATTGGTTGAGTCTGGATATAATTCCAAACATAATAGGTCACAAAAATTAAAATCGACAAAGCAAACAGAACGAAGTAAAACAGAGGGAGATAAGACGTTTTTTTCTTATTTGACCGTCTACGACCAGACAAGTCTTCCTCATCAACATCGACCTCTTCATAGGTAATCATGCTTCCCGAATCATAGGCATCCAAAATGATTCGCTCGTCCAATTCAACCGCCCAGGCATATTTTCTTAAAAAAGAACGAGCATAAAATGGACTAGGAAGGCGATCAAAATCATCAGCCTCCATAGCCTCTAATAAATTCATCTGAATATCCGTTTTTGCCTGCAGTTCTTCTATACTCAATCCCTGATTAATTCTGGCTAAACGCAGAACCTCACCAATCGTTTTTTTTCTCATACTTAACATTCCTTCTTAACTAATATTCTTATCTATTTTAGGATGGAAAGATAGTAAAATCAATCAAATCACCATCATCTATCAAACGATGCCCAGCTTCAAGAACATCGTCTAAAGTAATTTCTTGTAAAATTTTTGGTAAATCAAAAATAGTTTCCCCTCTGTCGACTGGTTCATACTGTGTCGCAATAAACTCCAAGGAGTTCATGCTACTAAAAAATTCCCCAAACATCTCACTCTTAACAAGATCCAGATGTTCCTCTGTAAGATCTGAATCTTTCGTGAAGTTGAGAATAGCCTTTCGAAATTGATGCGACAACGAAACAGGTTCCTTGGTATCCATCGTCAACATCACAAAATGAAAGCGACTATTCACTTCTACCTCTAAGGACAGCGAGGCATCCAACTTCCCTGTCTCATATAACTTTTGAAATCGCTCAGAAGTCCAACCAAACATCATCGTAAACAGTAATTTTAGCAAAACATTATAACGGTAGCAATCTTCTTCTGCCACCTCACCTGCTCCTCTAATTCCAACAGCAAGTTTTGGTGAAGAAACTTCCATCCGAAGGCTATCTGTTTCTTTGACAGCTTGTAAAGTAAGCTTCTCCTTCCTTACTACCATTTCTTCCAAGTCCCCAAGTTTCTTTTGCGAAAAATACTTCTCAACCGTATCTACATCAAAATTTCCAACTAAAAACAAAGACATGTTGACAGGTTTGTAAAAGGTTGTAAAGTTATCTTTTAAGTCATTTAGCTGAATATTGTTAATTGATTTTTCACTTCCAACAATATCAGCTGCCAGAGGAGTATTGGGATAAAGATTTGCTAAGGTTGCAAAAAACAGACGCGAATCTGGATCGTCTTGGTACATCTCACGTTCCTGTTGGATAATTTCCTTCTCTCTCTCAACTGACTCTTCTGTAAAATGCGCAACTGTTACCAATTCTTCAAGCAAATCCAAATTTTCTGATAACTGATTTATTGTTGAAAACAAATAACTCGTCTTTGTAAAACTTGTAAAAGCATTGCTATCAGCTCCCAAGCGTGTAAAAGACTCCATAATATCTTCAGCATTTTCTCTCTCAAACAGTTTATGTTCAAGAAAATGTGCAATTCCAGCTGGATAAGACTGTAAACCTTTTTCATATAGTGTAAAGCTTGTATCTACTGATCCAAATTGAACTGTTACAACCCCGTAAACTTCATTAAATTGTTTCTTAGGAAGGAGAGACACTGTCAATCCATTTGATAGACGAGTCTGATAAACCGTCTCCTTTACAGCAGGATAGTATTTTTCTTCAAAGGTAACTGGTATCATTCTATTCCTTCCATAAAGTATATAGCTTGTAACCGAACACTATTTGCTGCTTTGCAGATAGCTTCTTTGTCAACTTGGTTTAATTTTTCAACCCAACTGTCAAAATCTGATGTGGATTTCCCTAACAGACTATTCAAATAAACTCGCTCGATTAGTGAGGTCTGACTATCTTGCGCAAGCAACAAGGTTCTGCGAATCATCTCCTTGGTCTGTTCAATCTCCAAATCTGTAAAATTACCTTTTTTTAGTTCAAGTAATTGATGATTCATCAATTTTCTGGCTTGATTGCGATTTCCCCGATCAATGCCAGCATACATCCTCAATTGACCACTAAACAAGTCCAATTGACTGGAGATAGTGTAGGCTAGACCAGCATTTTCCCGAACATTTGTAAAAAGCTTAGAATGAGCAAAACCACCTAATAGACCATTCATTACTACCATGGCCAAATGATGCTTGTCTCCATAGCTCGTAGAACAATGGTAAGCCAATTCCAAAACGGATTGGCCTACATTCTTACGAATCATTCCTTCCCGAAGGACATTTGAATATGGTTGTTGGTACTGAGGCTTGACATCAATTTGACGCCCAGTAAAGGAGAATGACCTCAACCACTCCTTCACTTCTACTTCATTAAAATCACCCAAGAAAAAGAAATCAATTCGATCATTTTTCAGAGCATCTTGAAAACAAGTGTAACTACTTTCTGGGGATTCATTTGAAATACGATTTCGTAAATCACTGTATCTCAATTTAAGACGTTCATCATGGAAGAACAAGCTATCCAACTCCTTATGAGCAAAATAAAATGAATCATCCATATCAGTAGCTAAGCTAGCCAATAATTGTTTTTTTTCAATTTCAAATAAGGCTGACTTAAAAGCACCATCTTGAACTAAGGGGGCAAATAAAGTCTGTTTCACCAATTCCAAAATTCGAGAAGTCAAGACATTTTTCTTACTCAAAAACTCATCCCGCACATAGGTAAATGTTAAATCAAGAACATGTGCCTGTCCCCTACGATAAGCACTCGTAGAAATATCTGTTCCATACAAACTTGCTAAATATCTACGAAAAACTTGAGATGTTGGGTAAGCTTTATTGGCAGTCTCCAACATACTCGCACTTAACATGCGTCCTGCTACTGTCTCAAGAGATAAGGGAGCAGTAAAACGAATAGTGATTTTATTTGTTTTAAACTGTTTGGATTGAACAAAATGTGCTGAAATTCCAGGCACTAACTCCATACCTTACCTCCTTACATATAGAGTTCTATTATACCACGAAAATCAAAATTTTTCTTGTTCTCTTTATAGCTTTAAAGAGTAAAATCGTTTTCATTTTCAATGGTTTCGCTCACTTAATTCTAAGAAATATGGTATAATACCTTAGATTGAGGTAAATTATGGAATACAAATTATTTGAAGAATTTATTACGCTCCAAGCCCTTCTAAAAGAGCTTGGAATTATACAAAGCGGTGGTGCTATTAAATCCTTTTTGATGGAACATCAAGTTTACTTTAATGGTGAATTAGAAACTAGACGTGGAAAGAAAATCCGTATTGGAGATGCAATTGACATCCCTGATTTAAAGATTGACATCACCTTGACACAACCAAGTTTAAAAGAGCAAGAAGAATACCAAGCAGATAAGATTGAAAAAGAGCGGATTGCTAAACTTGTCAAAGAGATGAATAAGGGTGTAAAGAAAGAAAAACAAAAAACTACTTTATCACCTAAAACCAAACAAGCTCCACGTTTTCCAGGAAGATAATCATGTGGCTCCAACATTTAACAATAAAAACCTTTCGCAACTATAAAGAGACGAAAATTGATTTTAATCCAAAATTAAACGTCTTTCTAGGTCAAAATGCACAAGGAAAGACCAATATTCTAGAAGCAATCTATTTTCTAGCCTTGACACGTAGTCATCGGACTAGAACAGATAAAAATCTCATTCATTTTGATGAAGAACAACTCCATCTTTCTGGCTTGCTACAGAAAAAAACAGGCTCTATCCCTCTAGAAATTGATTTAACACCAAAAGGGCGTGTGACCAAAGTCAATCACTTAAAACAAGCTCGCCTCTCAGACTATATCGGACATATGAATGTGGTTCTCTTTGCACCTGAAGATCTCCAGTTAATTAAAGGAGCGCCCTCCGTTCGTCGAAAGTTTATAGATATAGAACTGGGACAAATTAAACCAATCTACTTGTCAGACTTGTCAAATTACAACCATATACTCAAACAAAGAAATACCTACCTAAAATCCAGCAAAAAGATTGATGAAACATTTCTTTCAGTCTTAGATGATCAGTTAGTAGAGTATGGTTGTCGTGTCACAAAGCATCGGATAAAATTCATTAAAGACTTAGAGAAATTTGGTCAAAAAAAACACTTAGAAATTTCAAATCAATTAGAAAAGTTGTCAATATCTTATCAATCATCTGTCAACTTCACTAATGAAAAGGTCTTAATGGATTCTTTTAAAATAGCTTTAGAGAAAAGTAAATCAAGAGATTTATTTAAAAAGAATACTGGTGTTGGCCCTCATCGAGATGACATTGCTTTCTATATCAATGGTATGGATGCCAGTTTTGGAAGTCAAGGTCAACATCGCAGTCTTGTACTTTCTATCAAACTAGCAGAGATTGAACTAATGGAAAACATTACTAACGAGTCTCCAATACTCTTGCTTGACGATGTTATGAGCGAACTTGACAACACACGACAATTAAAATTACTAGAAACTATTTCACAATCTATCCAAACCTTCATCACGACAACAAGTTTAGACCACTTGCAAAACTTGCCAGAAAATCTTAGTATTTTCAACATCCAAAACGGTAACATATCTGTAAATTAAAATTGACACCTCTGTAAAAAGAACTCCTGAATTTCAGGAGTTCTTTTTTACTTCTTACATGGAGTAGTTTGGCGCCTCATTAGTGATTTGTACATCATGAGGATGGCTTTCTTTCAAACCAGCCCCAGACATTTCAATAAATTGAGCGTTGTCGTGCAATTCTTTAAGGTTAGCTGCACCACAGTAACCCATACCAGAGCGAATACCACCAATTATTTGGAAGACGATATCGGCTGCAGCACCTTTATAGGCAACACGACCTTCAATTCCTTCTGGAACGAGTTTGTTTGCTTCATTAACAGAACCTTGGAAGTAGCGGTCACTTGAACCTTTCTTCATTGCAGCGATTGATCCCATACCACGGTAAGTCTTGAACTTGCGTCCTTGGAAAATTTCAGTTTCACCTGGTGCCTCGTCTGTTCCAGCAAACATGGATCCAAGCATAACTGCATTTCCACCTGCAGCAAGGGCTTTTACAATATCTCCAGAATACTTGATTCCTCCATCAGCAATGATGGTCCTTCCATACTCGCGCGCAACTGCTGCAGCATCATAAATTGCTGTCACTTGTGGGACACCCACACCTGCAATCACACGAGTAGTACAGATAGAACCTGGGCCAATCCCAACCTTGACAACATCTACACCTGCTTCATAAAGGGCACGCGCTCCTTCTGCAGTTGCAATATTACCAGCAATCAAAGTGCGATCTGGGAAGTGAGCACGAATTTCAGCAATTTTACGTAAAACCCCAGCAGAGTGACCATGTGCAGTATCAATAACAATTGCATCAGCTCCTGCTTCAAAGAGAGCCTCTGCACGTTCAAATGTATCTGAAGTGACTCCCACCGCACCAGCAACTAATAGACGACCAAATTCATCTTTGGCAGCATTTGGAAACTCAATAACTTTTTCAATATCCTTAATAGTAATCAAGCCAGAAAGACGGCCTTCTTCATCAACCAAAGGAAGTTTTTCAATACGGTGTTCTTGAAGAATATGTTCAGCTGTTGCAAGATCTGTACCCACAGGAGCAGTGACAAGATTTTCACTGGTCATATGGTTTGAGATTGGTTGATTGTAATCCGAAATAAAGCGAAGATCTCGGTTTGTTAGAATACCAACCAATTTACGGTTTTCAAGTGTCTCTACAACTGGAACACCACTGATACGGTAACGTCCCATCAGTTCGTCTGCCTCAGCAATGGTATGTTCTGGAGTCAAGAAGAATGGATCAATAATAACACCATTTTCAGAACGTTTTACTTTGCGAACTTCGTCTGCTTGTTGCGCAATTGACATGTTTTTATGGATTACTCCAAGACCACCCGCACGAGCAATGGCGATAGCCATTTGGCTTTCTGTGACTGTGTCCATTGCGGCTGTAATAATTGGGATATTTAAAGTCAGATTATCTGCCAATTTTGTTGTTAAATCTGCATCATTCGGCAACACATGACTCTCTGCTGGAATGAGCAATACATCATCAAAGGTAAAACCTTTTTTCAAAAATTTAGTGTCCCAATTAGACATTCGAAGTTTCCTCTTTTCTTTCTTTTTGAGCTTGACTCTTTTTTGTATTGTATCTATCATACCATTCTATGAAAATTTGTCAATTATATTTATGGCAGAAAACATAAAAAACTATCTCTGTAATTCTATAGAAGAGATAGTTTTACGATTCATATTTTATCTATTATTTAAAATAATTTAACCCCATTGCACCCTTAACCTCAGACAGAGTTTGACCTGCAACTTCGCGAGCTTTTTCACTCCCTTTTTGAAGCATATTGTACACTTCACCCATATCCTTAGCAAATTCGATACGGCGCTCACGAATAGGACCAAGTTCGCGTTCAAGTATTTCAAGTAGATAACGTTTCGTCTTCACATCACCAAGACCACCACGTTGATAGTGTTCTTTCATCTCTGCAATTTCTTGAGCATCTTCAGGACGACCAAAAACATCTAAATAATGGAAAACCATATTCCCTTCAATCTTGCCTGGATCCTCAACCCGAATATGATTTGGGTCTGTATACATACTCATGATTTTTTTACGCAAAGTATCCACATCATCTGCTAGATAAATACCATTATTGAGTGATTTAGACATTTTAGCATTTCCATCTAGACCAGGCAAACGTCCTGCTCTCTCATTTTCTGGATAAATACCTTCTGGCTCAACCAATACATCACAATTATAAGCATTATTAAAGGAACGCACAATTTCACGAGTCTGTTCAATCATTGGTTTTTGGTCTGTCCCTACAGGAACATAATTAGCCTTAAAGGCTGTGATATCTGCTGCCTGAGCGATTGGATAAACCAAAAAACCTGTCGGAATACTTTCCCCAAATCCTTTTTGAGCAATCTCTGTTTTTACTGTCGGATTACGCTCCAAACGAGCTAGTGACACCAAATTCATATAGTACATAGACAGCTCAGCCAACTCTGGAATCTGACTTTGAATAAAGATAGTTGATTTACTTGGATCCAATCCAACTGCTAGGTAATCCAAGGCAACATTCCCAATAGACTCTACAATCGTTTGAGGATCTTTGGCGTGATCTGTCAAGGCTTGTTGGTCCGCCAAAAAAACAAACATCTCATACTTATCTTCTTCCTGTAGTAATACTCTATTTTTTAGACTACCAACATAATGTCCAATATGCAGTTTCCCTGTTGGACGGTCTCCTGTTAAAATAATGGGTTTCGTCATTTTTTTCTCCTTCGAAATGGTCTCTTCAATTATAGCATTTTTTTGTTAAAATAACAGAAAATTATTTAAATCAAACGACTAACTCTTTGTAAATAAACCTGTAAACTTAATTGACATAAAATTGACAAAGAAAAATTTGAATATTTCTCTCTTTTCTAGTAGAATAAATGTATTACATATTATAGGAGAAAAACATTGCTTACAGTATCTGATGTTTCACTACGTTTTAGTGATCGCAAACTTTTTGATGATGTCAACATCAAATTTACAGAAGGAAATACATATGGATTAATTGGTGCTAATGGTGCTGGGAAATCTACATTCTTAAAAATTTTAGCTGGTGATATCGAACCTACAACTGGTCACATCTCTCTTGGTCCGGATGAACGTCTCTCTGTTCTTCGTCAAAATCACTTTGACTATGAAGATGAGCGCGTCATTGATGTCGTTATCATGGGAAATGAAAAACTTTATAGCATTATGAAAGAGAAAGATGCTATTTACATGAAAGAAGATTTTTCCGATGAAGATGGTGTTCGTGCAGCTGAACTCGAAGGTGAGTTTGCTGAACTTGGAGGTTGGGAAGCAGAGAGTGAAGCATCTCAACTACTTCAAAACCTAAATATTCCAGAAGAATTGCATTACCAAAACATGAGCGAATTGGCCAATGGTGAAAAAGTAAAAGTTCTCCTTGCCAAAGCACTTTTTGGCAAACCAGATGTTCTTCTCTTGGACGAGCCAACCAACGGTTTGGATATCCAATCAATTACATGGCTAGAAGACTTCTTGATTGACTTTGATAACACTGTCATCGTTGTATCCCATGACCGCCACTTCTTAAACAAAGTATGTACTCACATGGCCGACCTTGACTTTGGAAAAATCAAACTCTATGTTGGAAACTACGACTTCTGGAAGGAGTCTTCTGAGCTTGCTGCTAAATTGTTAGCAGACCGTAATGCCAAAGCGGAAGAAA
>CALHBZ010000045.1 GCA_937930605.1 Streptococcus oralis | reverse complement strand
TTTGACGGTCCAGACACGACAAAGAGCTTAAAGAAAATGGGCCTCAGCGATGAGAAAATCAAAAAGATTAGCGAAAAGATCGAGTACTATGTCAATCCTTTTGATGTCGTGGGTATGCTCAACCGTGAGCACACCATTACCAAATTACCTGGGGACTCCGATGAACCCCTTAAGAAACCCGTCGGTAAAGTCAATGTCCTCGTCCCCTTGCATTATACCCAGATTACTGATCCGGAAAGCTCCCATGACTTTGGTGTTTTCCAATCGGATGGAAAGGGAAATTTGTTGACCGCGTCTGAGGATTTTCACCCGGAATTGCTCAGGGCAGGTGAAAAGCTGGCTCGACTGATAGCAACAACCTTGGATTCCCTCCGAGCTTTAGGAGTCAATGAAAATGTAGCCTCAAATGTTTTAAATTCCATTATGAGAGGTGAGTTTAAAATAAAGGCAGCTATTGGTTATTCAGTTTACGAGAATTTTACAACTGAATATAGTAAAATCGTCGAAGAAGCTCGTCAGGAATCTATAAAGTGGGATCGAGAAGCTATTCCTCGTTATCAGGAACAACTGAGAAATGGCAATCTTACAGGAGAAAAGAGAATTTTGGTCCGAGCTCAGTTGCTTCAGACAGCAGCCCAGTTGGCAAATTTTGACATGGAAGATAAAGTAAAATCTGTGAAAACCTTACTTTCAGATGCTAAGGAAGATATTCAAAATATTGTAAAGGAGACAAGGTCAACAGCATTTGACATGGTTGGATATTTGTCAAGCTCAGAAGTTACGAATCTGCTTTCTGGTTTTAATACAACAAGCTTTTGGGATGAAGGCGTTGCGAGTGACACGAAGACTGCAGCAACATCCTTCCTGACACAAATCGAGCAACTAGGGGAAAGTCTGGTTAAAGCTAGTGGCTCCTTTGAGACCATAGATACAGATAGTGCTGAAGATTTTAATAATCTATTGGCAGATGTAAAACAAACATGGAGGGGAAAGAATGTTAGTCCTAACGGATGAGGATACTTTAATTACAAGAGAGCAGCTCGACAGAGGCTTCAAGGAAAGAATGAAGGAACAAGAACGCCAAGCAATCAGGGCCTTGGTAACTGCAAAAGAGTTGTCAATCCTTGCTAAAGGAGCTGAGTTAGCTAAAAAATTGCAAGAAGCAGCCACAGATATGCGAGACTACGCTTCTAAGACCTATGTGAACAATATTAAGGGTGGATTTGAAGGGAAAGCTGCAGATGCTGCCGAAACTTACTTGACACAGACCTTGCAAACACCTACTTTACAGAGTCCGATCAAAAGCTAGGAGAAAACTAGTCATGGATAAAAAGGAACTTCAGAAATTAGAGGATGAGCACAATCGTAAATTACGAGACTTAGAGCGTTTGGAGATGGATTTGGATGATGATTTCCACAAGTTTAGTAGGGAGACGGATCATCTCCTAGAGGCGCTTTCCTATGCATGTAGAGACAGTAATTTTGCTGAAATTCAACCTTATATCTTTGAGATAGAGAACAATTTAGACAACTATCATCAACTGTATAAGAATCGTATAGAGAATGTACTGGAAGCTCGACACCAAGAGAATAAAAACTTTTATCGAAAGTTAGAAGAAAAGGATCTATAACAAAGATACCCTATAAGAGAAGGGTATCTTTGTTATAGATTTTATTATAGATAAAAAAGAAGTAATTATACAATAAAAGTAGATAATTTAATTCTTCTTACTAGTTTTTAGATGTAAGTAGGACTTTTTTTAAAAATATTTTTAGAAAAATGAATATTAAACTTGTAATTGAAGCAAATTATTGATATAATGAAGGAGTAAAACAATATAAAGGAGTTTCACATGGCTTTAATTCAATTAACAACAGAAGAACTACGTACCTCTGCTCAAAAGTATACTCAAGGTTCTGAAGAAGTAAGACAAGTACTTCGCACATTGAGTCAAGAACAAGATACTATTCGCGACAACTGGAAAGGTGCAGCTTTTGAGAGCTTTGACCGCCAGTTTACAGAATTGTCTCCGAAAATTGAGGAATTTGCAACTTTGCTTGACGAAATCAATGCACAGTTGAATAAAGTTGCTGAAATTGTTGAGCAAAACGACCAAGATCTTGCTTCACAAATTTAATTTGTTATAAATGGCTTTAGGAGGGCGAGAGCCTTCCTATTTTTTATGGTGAATATGATTGAAAGCTAAAATGGGAAAGAATAGAATTTATAAATATGTAGGAAGTAGTCTGTTGGCATTAGGATTGCTGGCATTGATGGTTTTTTTGAATCTATCAGTTCAAAAAAATACGACTATTCATAATGAGAATAGTGCAAAAGCAAATCAACAGACCAAATTAAATGTGGCTATTGTAAATGAAGATAAGCCTGTCTATGTTGATACAAAAGAGTATAACCTAGGTGCTAGTTATGTAAAAAATATCGAGCGTGATAATTCACAAAACTGGTCTGTTGTTCCTCGTGGAGCTGCAGATTCTGGATTAGAAAGTGGGAAATACCAACTCGTTTTAACAATTCCTAGTGACTTTTCTGAAAAAATACTCGATATTAACAGCATCAATGTTGATAAGAC
>CALHBZ010000044.1 GCA_937930605.1 Streptococcus oralis | reverse complement strand
GACAAACACCTTTTACTTCACTAGGTTTTGGTCTGGGAACCAATCGTTTTGAGCGGGAAATTCAAAAAGCTATCTTGACCATTCGTATCAAGGGACTTGGTTCAGAACATCGAACAGCCATCTTCCCTAAACTCATCTTTACGCTAAAAAGAGGACTCAACTTAGAGGAAGGTTCACCTAACTACGACATCAAACAGTTGGCTCTTGAGTGTGCAACCAAGCGGATGTACCCAGATGTCTTGTCCTATGATAAGATTATCGAGCTGACAGGTTCTTTCAAGGTTCCTATGGGCTGCCGTTCTTTCCTCCAAGGATGGAAGGATGAGAATGGTATTGAGGTCAATTCAGGTCGTATGAATCTAGGTGTTGTGACAGTCAATCTGCCTCGTATCGCACTCGAGTCCGAAGGTGATCTGAACAAGTTCTGGGAAATCTTCAACGAGCGAATGAACATTGCGGAGGATGCTCTGGTTTATCGTGTCGAACGGACCAAGGAAGCGACACCAGCAAATGCTCCTATCCTTTATCAGTACGGAGCTTTTGGTTATCGTCTAGGTAAAGAAGAAAGTGTTGACCAGCTCTTTAAGAATCGTCGAGCGACAGTTTCGTTGGGCTATATCGGTTTGTATGAAGTGGCGACGGTCTTCTTTGGCAACAGCTGGGAAAGTAATCCTGAAGCCAAGGAATTCACGCTTGACATCATTCGTGATATGAAACGACGTGTAGAAGAGTGGTCAGACCAATATGGTTACCATTTCTCTATCTACTCCACACCATCTGAAAGTCTGACAGACCGCTTCTGTCGCTTGGATACAGAGAAGTTCGGCTCTATTCCGGATATCACAGATAAGGAATACTACACCAACTCTTTCCACTATGATGTCCGTAAAAATCCAACACCGTTTGAAAAACTGGATTTTGAGAAAGTCTATCCAGAAGCAGGTGCATCAGGTGGCTTTATTCACTATTGTGAGTATCCAGTTCTTCAGCAAAATCCTAAGGCCCTGGAAGCTGTCTGGGACTATGCCTATGACCGTGTTGGCTATCTAGGGACCAATACTCCGATTGATCGCTGCTACAAGTGTGATTTTGAAGGGGATTTTGAACCGACTGAGAGAGGTTTTGCTTGTCCCAACTGTGGCAATAACGACCCAAAAACAGTAGATGTTGTAAAACGAACTTGTGGCTATCTTGGAAACCCTCAAGCGCGTCCAATGGTTAACGGACGCCACAAGGAAATCGCTGCGCGTGTCAAACACATGAATGGCTCGACTATTAAGACAGTTGGGCATGAAGTAACAAATTAGAAGGAAATAGAATGGGGAAATACCAATTAGACGATAAGGGACGCGCTCAAGTGACCCGTTATCATGAAAAACATTCGAAAGGTGGAGTAGGAAAAAAAGAACGCTTGCTCAACCTCAGAGAACAGTTTTTAAACAAGAAAAAGAAAAAATAAAAGTGAGAGTCCGCTCTCGCTTTTCTCTTAGCAGGAGGTAAGGATGGAACTACGCAGACCAAGTTTGGAAGATAAAGAAGCGATTTTAGAGATGATGGCAGAGTTTGAACAGACTCAATCAGCCCACGATGGTGGGTTTTGGAACGCCAACAATTTTGTTTATGAAGAGTGGCTAGAAGAAAATCTTCAAGCGGAAGCGGGACTCAATATTCCTGAAAACTGGGTTCCTGCTATCCAGCTGGTTAGTTTTGACGTAGCAGGCCAGGCTCTTGGCTTTCTCAACCTTCGTCTCCGATTAAATGACTACTTACTAGAAAATGGGGGCCATATTGGCTACTCCGTCCGCCCCTCTGAAAGAGGTAAGGGTTATGCGAAAGAATCCCTCCGACAAGGTCTACAAGTTGCTAAGGGAAAGAATATTAAACGAGCTTTAGTGACCTGTAGCACAGAAAATCCAGCAAGCCGAGCTGTTATCTTAGCTAATGGTGGGGAGTTGGAGGATGTTCGAAACGGAACGGAGCGCTATTGGATAGACTTGGAGTAGACAGCATGACATGGAATACACCAAAACCAGGCGAGTGGAAAAGTGAAGAACTCAGTAAAGGGCGAATTATTGATTACAAGGCCTTTAACTTTGTAGATGGAGAAGGTGTGCGCAACTCTCTCTATGTATCAGGTTGCATGTTTCACTGCGAGGGATGTTATAATGTGGCGACATGGTCTTTCAATGCAGGCATTCCTTATACAGCAGAGTTGGAAGAACAGATTATGGTAGACCTTGCCCAGCCCTATGTTCAAGGATTGACTTTACTGGGAGGAGAACCATTCCTCAATACGGGCATTCTCTTGCCTCTCGTTAAACGCATTCGGAAGGAATTGTCAGATAAAGACATCTGGTCTTGGACAGGTTATACTTGGGAAGAGATGATGCTGGAGACTCCAGACAAACTGGAACTCTTGTCGCTGATTGACATCCTTGTCGATGGTCGTTATGACAAAAGCAAGCGCAATCTCATGCTCCAGTTCCGCGGATCTTCCAATCAACGCATTATTGATGTGCAAAAATCTCTCAAAAGTGGGCAAATAGTGATTTGGGACAAGCTCAATGATGGAAAAGAAAGCTATGAACAGGTGAAGAGAGAATGAAGAGAAAAGACTTAATAGAACAACTGGTCTCAGAGATTGAAACTGGAAAAGTCAAAACACTGGGGATCTACGGTCACGGGGCATCAGGTAAGTCTACCTTTGCTCAAGAATTGTTTCAAGTCCTAGATGCTGAAAAAGCCAATCTACTAGAAACAGATCCCTATATCACATCAGGACGTCATTTGGTAGTGCCGAAGCAAGCGCCAGATCAAAAAGTGACAGCTTGTCTCCCAGTGGCGCATGAACTGGCAAGCTTGAAGAGGGATATTCTCGCCTTAAAGGCTGGCATGGATATCTTGACGATTGATGAACCTTGGAAGCCAAGCGAAGTCTTATCTGGTTCAAAACCAATACTGATAGTCGAAGGGATGTCTGTGGGCTTTCTACCCAAGGAACTCTTTGACAAAACAATCTGTTTCTACACGGATGAAGAAACGGAATTAAAGAGGCGCCTAGCTCGAGATACGACTATGAGAAATCGCGATGCTTCCTTTATACTAGCTAGCCATCAGATGAGACGGGAGCAGTATCTGCGTTACTATAAAGAAACCGAGTCAAAAGCAGATATCTTAGTGGATCAATCAGAAGATGAATTCAAGGTCAGAATGGCACATACTATATAGAAGAAAAGATTGATTTTTATAGACGTAAATCAGTAATCTTAGGAAGATGAAATAGGAAAACAGTTTCATCCTAAAAAAACGAAAAAAAGCTCACAAATCCCTTGCAATCGCAGGGGCTTTGTGTTATTCTATTATGGTGCTGTAAATTACAGCCTTAGCTTTGATGCAAGAGGTTGCGACACGCTCGGTTGCATTGCCACGCAACACGCGTCGGTTTTCTTGTGGAGCTAGCCTATTATTTTAAATAGACGAAAAGGAGAAAAAGATGGCAAACAAAAAAATCCGTATCCGTTTGAAAGCTTACGAACACCGTACGCTTGATACAGCGGCTGCAAAAATCGTAGAATCAGCTACTCGTACAGGTGCACAAGTTGCGGGTCCAATCCCACTTCCAACTGAGCGTAGCCTCTACACAATCATTCGTGCGACTCACAAATACAAAGACTCTCGCGAACAATTTGAAATGCGTACACACAAACGTTTGATCGATATCATCAACCCAACTCAAAAAACAGTTGATGCTTTGATGAAATTGGATCTTCCAAGTGGTGTAAACGTAGAAATCAAACTTTAATCTAAAGCTTGATACCTTGAGCATGAAAAACGCTCGTTAAAAACTTTTTGAATAAAAAATATAGAAAAGGAACTATTTTCTCATGACAAAAGGAATCTTAGGGAAAAAAGTGGGAATGACTCAAATCTTCACTGAAGCTGGCGAATTGATCCCTGTAACAGTTATCGAAGCAACTCCAAACGTTGTTCTTCAAGTTAAAACTGTTGAAACAGATGGTTACAACGCTATCCAAGTTGGTTTCGATGACAAACGCGAAGTATTGAGCAACAAACCTGCTAAAGGACATGTAGCGAAAGCTAACACGGCTCCTAAGCGCTTCATTCGTGAATTCAAAAACGTTGAAGGCTTGGAAGTTGGTGCTGAAATCACAGTTGAAACATTCGCAGCTGGAGACGTTGTTGACGTAACTGGTACTTCTAAAGGTAAAGGTTTCCAAGGTGTTATCAAACGCCACGGACAATCACGTGGACCAATGGCTCACGGTTCTCGTTACCACCGTCGTCCAGGTTCTATGGGACCTGTTGCACCTAACCGAGTATTCAAAGGTAAAAACCTTGCAGGACGTATGGGTGGCGATCGTGTAACAATTCAAAACCTTGAAGTTGTACAAGTTGTTCCAGAAAAGAACGTTATCCTTATCAAAGGTAACGTACCAGGTGCTAAGAAATCTCTTATCACTATCAAATCAGCAGTTAAAGCTGGTAAATAATAAAGAAAGGGGAAATCAGTCACAATGGCAAACGTAACATTATTTGACCAAACTGGTAAAGAAGCTGGCCAAGTTGTTCTTAACGATGCAGTATTTGGTATCGAACCAAATGAATCAGTTGTGTTTGATGTGATCATCAGCCAACGCGCAAGTCTTCGTCAAGGAACACACGCTGTTAAAAACCGCTCTGCAGTATCAGGTGGTGGACGCAAACCATGGCGTCAAAAAGGAACTGGACGTGCTCGTCAAGGTTCTATCCGCTCTCCACAATGGCGTGGTGGTGGTATCGTCTTCGGTCCAACTCCTCGTTCATATGCCTACAAACTTCCACAAAAAGTTCGTAGATTGGCATTGAAATCAGTTTACTCTGAAAAAGTTGCTGAAAACAAATTCGTAGCTGTAGACAGCCTTTCATTTACAGCTCCAAAAACTGCTGAGTTTGCAAAAGTGCTTGCAGCATTGAGCATTGACACAAAAGTACTTGTTATTCTTGAAGAAGGAAATGAATTTGCTGCACTTTCAGCACGTAACCTTCCAAACGTTAAAGTTGCAACAGCAACAACAGCAAGTGTTCTTGACATCGCAAACAGCGACAAACTTCTTGTTACTCAAGCAGCTATCTCTAAAATTGAGGAGGTTCTTGCATAATGAATTTGTATGACGTTATCAAAAAGCCTGTCATCACTGAAAGCTCAATGGCTCAGCTTGAAGCAGGCAAATACGTATTTGAGGTAGACACTCGCGCTCACAAACTTTTGATCAAGCAAGCTGTTGAAGCTGCTTTTGAAGGAGTTAAAGTTGCTAATGTCAATACTATCAACGTAAAACCTAAAGCAAAACGCGTTGGACGTTACACTGGTTTTACAAACAAAACTAAAAAAGCTATCATCACTCTGACAGCAGATTCAAAAGCAATCGAGTTGTTCGGAGCTGCTGAAGCAGAATAATCTAAGGAGGAAATATCGTGGGAATTCGTGTTTATAAACCAACAACAAACGGTCGCCGTAATATGACTTCTTTGGATTTCGCTGAAATCACTACTAGCACTCCAGAAAAATCTTTGCTTGTTTCTTTGAAGAGCAAGGCTGGTCGTAATAACAACGGTCGCATCACTGTTCGTCACCAAGGTGGCGGCCACAAACGTCACTACCGTTTGATTGACTTCAAACGTAACAAAGACGCTGTTGAAGCAGTAGTTAAAACTATCGAGTACGATCCAAACCGTTCAGCAAACATCGCTTTGGTACACTATACTGACGGTGTGAAGGCATACATCATCGCTCCTAAAGGTCTTGAAGTAGGTCAACGTATCGTTTCAGGTCCTGAAGCAGATATCAAAGTCGGTAACGCACTTCCGCTTGCTAACATCCCAGTTGGTACTTTGGTTCACAACATCGAGTTGAAACCAGGTCGTGGTGGTGAATTGGTTCGTGCTGCTGGAGCCTCTGCTCAAGTATTGGGTCAAGAAGGCAAGTACACTCTTGTTCGTCTTCAATCAGGCGAAGTTCGTATGATCCTTGGCACTTGCCGTGCTACAGTTGGTGTTGTCGGAAACGAACAACATGGCTTGGTGAACCTTGGTAAAGCAGGTCGTAGCCGTTGGAAAGGTATCCGTCCAACAGTTCGCGGTTCTGTAATGAACCCTAACGATCACCCACACGGTGGTGGTGAAGGTAAAGCACCAGTTGGTCGTAAAGCGCCATCTACTCCATGGGGCAAACCTGCTCTTGGTCTTAAAACTCGTAACAAGAAAGCGAAATCTGACAAACTTATCGTTCGTCGTCGCAACGAGAAATAATCTAAAACAATCTATCCGCCAGCTCGGTAGCGCTGCTTAGTCGGCGCAGGCCGCTGTGGTACTTATTTTAAAGGAGAAAATATAAAAATGGGACGCAGTCTTAAAAAAGGACCTTTCGTCGATGAGCATTTGATGAAAAAAGTTGAAGCTCAAGCTAACGACGAAAAGAAAAAAGTTATCAAAACTTGGTCACGTCGTTCAACGATTTTCCCAAGTTTCATTGGTTACACTATCGCAGTTTATGACGGACGTAAACACGTACCTGTTTACATCCAAGAAGACATGGTAGGTCACAAACTTGGTGAATTTGCACCAACTCGTACTTACAAAGGTCACGCTGCAGACGACAAGAAAACACGTAGAAAATAAGGAGAACATAAATGGCAGAAATTACTTCAGCTAAAGCAATGGCTCGTACAGTACGTGTTTCACCTCGTAAATCACGTCTTGTTCTTGACAACATCCGTGGTAAAAGCGTAGCCGATGCTATTGCAATCTTGACATTCACTCCAAACAAAGCTGCTGAGATCATCTTGAAAGTTTTGAACTCAGCTGTAGCTAACGCTGAAAACAACTTTGGTTTGGATAAAGCTAACTTGGTAGTATCTGAAGCATTCGCAAACGAAGGACCAACTATGAAACGTTTCCGTCCACGTGCGAAAGGTTCAGCTTCACCAATCAACAAACGTACAGCTCACATCACTGTAGCTGTTGCAGAAAAATAAGGAGGTAAAATCGTGGGTCAAAAAGTACATCCAATTGGTATGCGTGTCGGCATCATCCGTGATTGGGATGCCAAATGGTATGCTGAAAAAGAATACGCGGATTACCTTCATGAAGATCTTGCAATCCGTAAATTCGTTCAAAAAGAACTTGCTGACGCAGCAGTTTCAACTATCGAAATCGAACGCGCAGTAAACAAAGTTAACGTTTCACTTCACACTGCTAAACCAGGTATGGTTATCGGTAAAGGTGGAGCAAACGTTGATGCACTTCGTGCAAAACTCAACAAATTGACTGGCAAACAAGTTCACATCAACATCATTGAAATCAAATCTCCAGATTTGGATGCTCATCTTGTTGGTGAAGGAATTGCTCGCCAATTAGAACAACGTGTTGCTTTCCGTCGCGCTCAAAAACAAGCAATCCAACGTACCATGCGTGCGGGAGCTAAAGGAATTAAAACTCAAGTATCTGGCCGCTTGAACGGTGCTGATATCGCTCGTTCTGAAAGCTATTCAGAAGGAACTGTTCCATTGCATACATTACGTGCGGACATTGACTACGCATGGGAAGAAGCAGATACAACATACGGAAAATTAGGTGTTAAAACTTGGATTTACCGTGATGAAGTATTACCAACAAGAAAGAACAAAAACTCTGAGAAAGGAGGGAAATAAACATGTTAGTACCAAAACGTGTAAAACACCGTCGTGAATTCCGTGGAAAAATGCGCGGTGAAGCTAAAGGTGGTAAAGAAGTAGTATTCGGTACATACGGTTTACAAGCAACAGAATCTCACTGGATTACAAACCGTCAAATCGAAGCAGCACGTATCGCTATGACACGTTACATGAAACGTGGTGGGAAAGTATGGATCAAAATTTTCCCTCACAAATCATACACAGCTAAAGCTATCGGGGTTCGTATGGGTTCTGGTAAAGGGGCACCTGAAGGTTGGGTAGCACCAGTTAAACGCGGTAAAGTGATGTTCGAAATCGCTGGCGTATCAGAAGAAGTAGCACGCGAAGCTTTACGTTTGGCATCACACAAATTGCCAGTTAAAACAAAATTTGTGAAACGCGAAGAAAATGGTGGTGAATCGAATGAAGGTTAATGAACTTAAGAAAGAACTTAAAGGGTTATCCACTGCTGAACTTGTTGAAAAAGAAAATGAATTAAAACAAGAACTATTCAACTTACGATTCCAACTTGCTACTGGGCAATTAGAAGGTACAGCACGCATTCGTGAAGTACGTAAACAAATTGCGCGTATCAAGACTGCATTGCGTCAAGAAGAATTGCAAAAATAATCATCAGCAAAGGAGGCAATGAACATGACTGTAGAACGTAACCAACGTAAAGTATATCAAGGACGCGTTGTTTCAGATAAGATGGACAAAACGTTAGTAGTTGCAATCGAAACTTACAAACGTCACTCAACTTACGGTAAACGTGTTAAATATACGAAAAAATTTGTAGCTCATGATGAAAATAACTCAGCAAAAGTTGGGGACATTGTTAAGATTATGGAAACTCGTCCATTGTCAAAAACAAAACGTTTCCGCTTAGTTGAAATTGTTGAAGAAGCAGTAATTATTTAATTTCAATTGTGTATACATTTGAAAGGAGGAACCAATAGTGATTCAAACAGAAACTCGACTAAAAGTGGCTGACAACTCAGGCGCTCGTGAAGTGTTAACAATTAGAGTTCTAGGCGGATCTGGCCGCAAAACAGCTAATATCGGTGACGTAATCGTTGCATCCGTTAAACAAGCAACACCAGGTGGAGTTGTTAAAAAAGGGGATGTCGTTAAAGCTGTAATCGTTCGTACTAAATCAGGTGCACGTCGTAAAGACGGTTCATACATTAAGTTCGACGAAAATGCATGTGTAATCATTCGTGATGACAAGAGCCCTCGTGGAACACGTATCTTTGGACCAGTTGCACGTGAATTACGTGATAACAACTATATGAAGATCGTTTCATTAGCTCCAGAAGTATTATAATTCTCATCAAAATCGAAGGAGGTGTAACACATGCACGTTAAAACTGGTGATATCGTAAAAGTAATCTCAGGTAAAGACAAAGGTAAAGAAGGAAAAATCTTAAAAAGTTTTCCTAAGAAAGACCGTGTAATCGTTGAAGGTGTTAACATTGTTAAGAAACATCAAAAACCATCTCAAGCGAACCAAACAGGGGGAATCGTTGAAGTGGAAGCTCCAATTCATGTTTCAAACGTAATGTTCGTAGACCCAACTACAGGTAAAGCAACTCGTACAGGCTTTAAAGTAGAAAACGGTGAAAAGGTACGTGTACCTAAAGGTCGTAATAAAGCATAATTCAGTAATTTGAGGAAGGAGGACCATCCTGCATGAATCGCTTAAATGCAAAATACAAAAACGAAGTAGTACCTTCATTAATTGAAAAATTTAACTACAAATCAGTTATGGAAGTACCAAAAGTAGAAAAAATCGTTATTAATATGGGTGTTGGTGATGCAACATCTAACGCTAAAAACTTAGAAAAAGCAGTTGAAGAGTTAACATTAATCTCTGGTCAAAAACCAGTTGTAACAACTGCGAAGAAATCAATCGCTGGTTTCCGTTTACGTGAAGGTATGCCAATCGGAACTAAAGTTACTCTACGTGGTGAACGTATGTATGACTTCTTAGACAAGTTAGTAACAGTTTCATTACCTCGTGTACGTGACTTCCGTGGGATTTCTAAAAAATCTTTTGATGGACGCGGTAACTACACATTAGGTGTTAAAGAACAATTAATCTTCCCAGAAATTGACTACGATCGCGTAGACAAAGTTCGTGGTATGGATATTGTTATCGTAACAACAGCTAATACAGACGAAGAAGCAAAAGAATTATTAACTCAACTTGGAATGCCTTTCCAAAAATAAAAATAAAACTCACAGGAGGCGAGTAGTTTGGCTAAAAAATCAATGATCGCAAAGAACAAACGTCCAAAAAAATATTCAACTCAAGAATATACTCGTTGTGAACGTTGTGGTCGACCACATTCAGTTTATCGTAAATTCAAACTTTGCCGTATTTGTTTACGTGAGCTTGCCTATAAAGGGCAAATCCCAGGAATGAAGAAAGCAAGTTTGTAATCATTACTACTTGATAAAG
>CALHBZ010000043.1 GCA_937930605.1 Streptococcus oralis | reverse complement strand
TTAGTTGTATGAGAAAATTCAATAGCCATTCGATTCCGATTCGGCTTAATTTACTATTTGCGATTGTTATCCTGCTGTTTATGGCCATTATTGGTCGATTGTTATATATGCAGGTGCTGAATAAAGATTTTTATGAAACAAAATTGGCTTCAGCCAGCCAGACAAGGGTAACAACCAGTTCGGCTCGTGGACAGATCTATGATGCATCAGGGAAACCCTTGGTAGAAAATACTGTCAAGCAAGTTGTTTCTTTCACGCGAAACAATAAAATGACGGCAGCTGAGTTAAAGGAGACGGCTAAAAAACTACTGACGTATGTGAATGTCACCTCCCCTGAACTCACAAATCGTCAGATTGCGGACTATTACTTGGCTGATCAGGACATTTACAAAAAAACAGTCGAGGCTCTTCCAAGTGACAAACGCCTAGATTCAGATGGAAATCGCTTATCAGAAGCAACCCTCTACAATAATGCGGTTGAGAGTATCGACGTGAATCAGCTCAACTATACAGATGATCAGAAAAAGGAAATCTATCTGTTTAGTCAGCTCAATGCAGTTGGAAATTTCGAAACCGGAACCATTTCAACAGATGCCTTGGATGATACTCAAGTTGCTCTTGTGGCTTCTGCATCCAAGGAATTACCGGGCATTAGCATTTCAACCTCATGGGATCGAAAAGTACTGGACACTTCTCTATCATCTATCGTCGGTAGCGTTTCAAGTGAAAAGTCAGGTCTTCCAGCAGAGGAAGTTGACGCTTATCTCAAGAAAGGATACTCTCTCAATGACCGAGTGGGAACTTCTTATCTTGAAAAGCAATATGAAGATGTTCTCCAAGGTAAACGCTCCGTCAAAGAAGTACATCTCGACAAACACGGAAATATGGAAAGTGTGGAAAATGTCGAAGAAGGAAGCAAAGGGAACAATATCAAACTAACGATTGACCTAGCTTTCCAAAATGGAGTGGATGACCTACTTAAGAGCTACTTTAACTCGGAGTTGAGTAACGGTGGGGCTAAATATTCTGAAGGAGTTTACGCCGTAGCTCTTAATCCTAAAACAGGTGCAGTTCTAGCCATGTCAGGTATTAAGCATGATGTTGAATTAGGTAAACTGAGCTCAGACTCTCTAGGAACAGTCACTAACGTCTTTGTGCCAGGTTCTGTTGTTAAGGCGGCGACTATTAGTTCTGGCTGGGAAAACGGCGTCTTGTCAGGCAACCAAACCTTGCTCGACCAGCCTATTGTCTTTCAAGCTTCCTCTCCTATCAATTCATGGTACACCTTGTCATACGGCTCCTTTCCTATCACAGCAGTGGAAGCACTAGAGTATTCCTCTAATACTTATATGGTGCAAACAGCACTGGGAATCATGGGACAAACCTATAAACCAAATATGATGGTAGCGACGGGTCAACTAGAGACAGCAATGGGCAAATTGCGGTCAACCTTCGGTGAATATGGTCTAGGAGCTTCAACAGGGATTGACCTCCCAGATGAATCAACAGGTTTTGTACCAAAAGAGTTTGATTTAGCCAACTATCTAAATAATGCCTTTGGTCAGTTTGATAACTACACACCGATGCAGTTAGCTCAGTATGTCGCAACAATCGCAAACAATGGTGTGCGCTTGGCTCCCCACATCGTTGAAGGGGTTTATGGCAACAATGATCAAGGTGGACTAGGAAGTCTGGTTCAGGAGACAGCCGCCAAGGAAATGAACAAGATCAATATATCAGAAGCAGATATGGCTATCTTGCAGCAAGGTTTCTATCAAGTTTCTCATGGAACGAGCGCTCTGACAACCGGTCGTGCATTCTCAAATGGTGCAGCCGTTTCCATAAGCGGGAAAACGGGGACGGCCGAAAGTTATGTTAATGGCGGTCAAAAGGCCAATAATACCAACGCAGTTGCTTATGCTCCGTCCGATAATCCTCAAATCGCGGTCGCAGTCGTCTTTCCTCATAACACCAATCTAACAAATGGTGTCGGACCTTCGATTGCACGCGACATTATCAACCTCTATAACCAACACCACCCAATGAATTAGAAAGGAACTTATGCTGTATCCAACGCCTATTGCTAAGTTGATTGATAGCTATTCAAAGCTTCCGGGTATCGGGATTAAAACGGCTACCCGCCTAGCCTTCTATACTATTGGAATGTCCGATGACGATGTCAATGAATTTGCTAAAAATCTCCTATCTGCCAAGCGGGAATTAACCTATTGTTCTATCTGTGGTCGCTTGACCGATGATGACCCCTGCTCTATCTGTACGGATCCGACTCGAGACCAGACGACCATCTTAGTGTTAGAAGATAGTCGCGATGTGGCTGCCATGGAAAATATCCAAGAATATCACGGACTCTATCATGTCTTGCATGGACTCATTTCTCCTATGAATGGCATCAGTCCAGACGATATCAATCTCAAGAGCCTCATGACCCGTCTCATGGATAGTGAGGTTTCAGAAGTCATCGTAGCGACCAATGCGACAGCAGATGGGGAAGCGACCTCTATGTACCTCTCTCGTCTCCTCAAACCAGCAGGTATCAAGGTCACTCGTCTAGCACGAGGACTAGCCGTGGGAGCAGATATCGAGTATGCGGATGAAGTCACACTCTTACGAGCCATTGAAAATCGGACAGAGTTGTAAGTATCAGTAAAAACTTAGCTTATTTTGACGTATAAGACAAGCCCTAGGAATTTTTCTAGGGTTTGTCTTTTTCTATTTCTAATGAGAGGAGGATAAACCTTGCTAATAAGAATGTTCCCAGTAAACACAAAATATAAGGTATCAGAAAACGGACCTCCAAAATCACTAGTGCCGTCTCTATCAAACTCATTAACCAAATGATAGAGTTTAATCTAAGGTGATAGGCGCATTAGTTCCTTATGATTTGTTTTGAAATTATGCTATTTTTGTGTTATGATATGCTCAATATATAATTAATAAGGGGAGTTTGAGGTATGGGTGGAAAGATAAAATCTAGTACGATAACAGCAGAGGCGGCTATTAATGAGTTGGT
>CALHBZ010000042.1 GCA_937930605.1 Streptococcus oralis | reverse complement strand
CCCCTTCTCGGAGATAAAAGACAACCTTACCCAAACGTAGACCATCTTTCAATAATCCCGCTTCGTCCTCATACTGATAAAAGACCTCGTCACCGTCGATCTTTAGCTGAATCGGTCTCTCCTGCTGAGGGAGGTAGACTTGAGCTTTTTCAGTAGCCCCAACCAAGACCGTCTTATCTGCACTCAGTTCTACTTCATAACGCAGACCTTGGCTGTAGAAAATGATTTGTTTTTTCATAATTTCTCTCCTTGGTCTACTTTAATTGCTAGAGGAGCTGCTAGGGCTAGATTTCTTCTCAGATGAAGGTTTGCTTTCAGAAGCCTTGTCTTGTGAACTAGGACTAGTAGATGCATTAGAGCTAGAATCACTTGTTAATAGCTCACTTCGGCTATCCCAGTATTTCTTATATTCACTCTCCAAAGTATTCAGTTTACTTTCACGATCTTTCCCTGACAACTTGCCATCTTCCCGAACCTGCTTGATTTCCTGAGTCAAAGCATAGAGAATCAAGTCACTGTCATTAATCCGCTTGGCAATATCAAGCGCCTCTTCAAAGCGATTGCGCCCAACTTGAATCCAATAAGTCAAATAAAGCTCATCGGACTTGAGGGTCACATTATTCAGGATGACCTTCTTTTGTTCAGAAGAAAATTCCAATCCCTGAATATAAGAATAGGCCAACTCATACTTCTGCGTATTAGGCAAGCTAGCAGGAGCAATTCCCTCTAATTCTGTAATAACACCACTATAATCTACTTTAATAAAGGCTGTATCCGCCTGCAACATCTTTTCTTTGAAAGGATTCTGCACGAAAATCAGATAGATGAGTGGAACGATTAACAAAACAACACTCGCTGTCAACCAAATCGTCGCAAGCTTAAATACACGATGCCGTCTACTTGGAACCAAGACCAAATCCGCCTGTTCTTTCGCAGATTTCTCTACATAATACCGTTCCAAAATAGCAACTGCTGTTGCAATATCATCTGCCTGACACAGGTCATTTAAAAAGTCTGGCAAGGTCTCTAATTCTAAGGAACCATTGTAAAGGTCCATAAAGTCCAAATCCCTAAATAGAGTTACAGTAAAACACTTAGCCTGACGTAAAAAATCTTCTGAGGATATTGATTGAGGAACCATCAGATCAGGAATTCCACGATAAGCAATCTTAGCCTGAGCATCTTTGGTAATAAAGAGATTTACTGGATGCAAAAGGAAGGTCACTGGCAACTCCAAGGCTCCCTCTAAACGAAAAACGTTTAACGCCAAACGAATCCTCTCCGAAATGGTACGACTCTTTATTTCTTCATAAGTCAGTCCATGAGCTTCAACTTGATAGGAGAAGGTTACACTATCCTCATCAGAAACCATCGATTGCTCCAAAAAGAATGGATGATGTAAATCCAACAGTAACAGTTCACGTAAATCTTGACTCGCTACATCTGAGCGCTTAAGGCTCAATTGCCAAGTTGTTTCATTTTTTTCATA
>CALHBZ010000041.1 GCA_937930605.1 Streptococcus oralis | reverse complement strand
CGGCTTCAACGAATGCTTTTGCTTCTTCTGGATTTTTGTTCATTTTCCAGTTACCAGCGATAAATGGTTTACGTGACATTTCACATACCTCTTTTTTCATTTTATTTTCTATTATTTTATCATATTTATAAGGAGCTTGCAAACCTTACTCTAATTTTCAAGACTTTTCAAGCGACTAATCTTGCCACAAATTCATGGCATCGAGGAAATCAACCGAAGCTTGAACTTGTTTAGGATTGTTTGCTTCTCTCTCTGCTCGTTTAGCCTCTACCTGGGCAACAGACTGGATACCTTCATGGCGCCAGTTACGGAGGATGGCTTGAATATATTTCCAATTTGGTTTGCCATTTAGAACCGCTTCTCGAAGAGCTTCTTTGATCAAATCTGCCTTGATTCCGTCTTCTTTGATTGTCTTAGAAAGATCTTCGATTTCAAACGGCGTTAGCAAGCGTCCTAATTCCTGTTGAAACGTCTCAACCAGATCCTTCAATTGATTTTGCGGGTTTGGGGTAGTTGTAGCTGGAGTTTGGCTGTCCAACAAACTATCCAAGCGTTCAAAAGCTAAACTAGCATCAAAAATAAGCTCAATCTCCCCATTTAGTTCAATCGTTCGATATTGTAGCAAACCATTTTCAGTCAAATTTGAAATGGATTGGTTGACATCTGCAAGTTCTTTTCCAATAATTTCTGCGATTTGGCTTGGCGACAGCTCATCCAAAGCAGATGTATTTTGTAGATAGAAAAATTGCCAGACGAGAAAATCATCACTGGAAGGAAAGAGTTCATTGAAATGCAAGAGAAGGGCACTTGGCAAAACCAAGTTCCCTGATTTAAAAGCGTCAAAATATGTCATAATTCCTCTTATAAATATCCAAATGAGGCCGCATCGTCCTCTACCTTTTTCCAGTCAAAGGGAGTTTCCTGATAAACAGCATAGTTAACCCAGTTACTGAAAAAGAGAGCAGCTGATGAAGACCAACAGAGACACGGCGTCTCATTCACATCATCATTTTTGAAGTAATTTTCCGGAATGTGAGGATTAAGTCCTGCCTCACAATCACGAAAATACTCTTTTGCCAGAGTATCACGGTCATATTCTAAATGACCAAAACTATAAATCTCACGAAGATCCCGACTGGCTAAAATAGAAACTCCGACTTGTTCTCCCTCAGAGAGAATTTCCAGATTGGTTTTTCCTAGTATCTCTTCCTTATAGATTTCTGTATAACGAGAATGGGGAGCTACATAGCTATCATCAAAACCACGAAAGAGAAGATGGCCCTCTTTCAAGGTATCCTGCGGGTAAATGCCTGACAATTTCTGCTCCATCTGGTGTTTATCAACTCCATAGCGAGCATAAAGACCTGCTTGGGCACCCCAGCAGATATGAAGGGTCGAATAGACATGGGTCTTGGACCACTCAAGCACCTGACTGAATTCCTCCCAATAGTCCACTTCCTCAAATGGTAAATGCTC
Organism: Streptococcus oralis; assembly: GCA_937930605.1. Classification (GTDB taxonomy): domain Bacteria; phylum Bacillota; class Bacilli; order Lactobacillales; family Streptococcaceae; genus Streptococcus; species Streptococcus oralis_CO. Next base: position 472 of record CALHBZ010000041.1, on the reverse strand, counting down.
AATCGGAGCCCCTGTGATAATCATCCCATCAAAATACTCGTCCTTGACTTCAGGAAAAGTTTTATAAAAAGTCTCCATATGCTCTGCACGAGTCGTCTTGGAACGGTGGCTCTCCATATAGAGAAAGTCTATGTCCAATTGCAAAGGAGTATTTGCTAAATGCCGTAACAACTGGGTCTCTGTGACCACTTTTTTGGGCATTAGGTTTAAAATCAAAATTTTCAAGGGACGGATATCTTGGTGGGCCGCACGTTGATCATCCATGACAAAGATATTCTCTGTCCGTAAAATCTCAACAGCTGGCAATTTTTTATCAATTCTAATCGGCATAACCTTCTCCTAACTGTACTCTTTTAGAAATAATTGAATGTGTTTGAAGTCAAATCTCAAACACTTAGTCCTTTTATTATACTGCAAGAAGATATAGTTTTCAATTATAGTTTTTCTCTAACTAGCTATAGTTTGTTTATAT
>CALHBZ010000040.1 GCA_937930605.1 Streptococcus oralis | reverse complement strand
CTCTCCCTCGTTTTGATTACCTCCTTTTCCATATCAAGTGCTCTGCCAGCCATGTTTGACTACTATCAAGGCTATCCCAAAGAACAAATTGAGCTTCTCGTTAGCCTTCCTTCCTTTGGAATTATGATCATGCTGGTCTTAAATGGTGTTTTGGAGCGTTTGTTTCCTGAGCGCCTTCAGATTAGTCTAGGGCTTCTCATCCTCTCTATCGGTGGAACAGCTCCCTTCTGGTATCAGGATTACAACTTTGTCTTTGCGATGCGAATTTTATTTGGCTTGGGCGTTGGAATGATCAATGCCAAGGCCATTTCCATCATCAGTGAACGCTATCATGGAAAGACACGGATTCAGATGCTGGGTCTCCGCGGATCAGCAGAAGTTGTCGGGGCATCGATTTTGACTCTAGTGGTTGGTCAACTCTTATCCTTGGGATGGACAGTGACTTTCTTGGCTTATAGCGCTGGATTTTTAGTTTTGATCCTTTATTTGCTCTTTGTCCCTTATGGGAAAGAAAAAAAAGAAGTCAAGAAAAGAGAGGCCGAAACGACTCGTTTGACAGGACAGATGAAAGGCTTAATTTTTCTATTGGCTGTCGAAGCAGCTGTTGTTGTCTGCACTAATACAGCTATCACCATTCGTATTCCAAGCTTGATGGTGGAAAGAGGATTAGGGGATGCCCAGTTATCGAGTTTGGTTTTAAGTATCATGCAGTTGATTGGTATCTTGGCTGGTGTGAGTTTTTCTTTCTTTATCTCTCTTTTTAAAGAAAGGTTGCTCCTGTGGTCAGGTATTGCCTTTGGATTGGGGCAGATTGTAATTGCCTTGTCTCCGTCATTGGGTGTGATGATTGTTGGAAGTATTGTGGCAGGCTTTTCTTACAGTGTGGCCTTGACTACTGTCTTTCAGCTTCTTTCTGAAAGAATCCCAGCCAAACTCCTTAATCAGGCAACATCTTTTGCGGTGCTAGGATGTAGCTTTGGGGCCTTTACCACACCTTTCATTCTTGGAGCGATTGGTTTAGTCACTCAAAACGGTATGTTGGTCTTCACCATTCTAGGATGTTGGTTGATTGTCACTTCTATTTTTGTTATGTATGCACTTCAAAAGAGAGCTTAGGATGGTTTCCTAAGTTTTTCTTTTTAGGGATTGTACCCAGACAATACTTGTTTTAGAACCTTGTTTACAGACTACTTTCTTGATAAAATAGAAGCTATGACAAGATATAAAGCAATCATTTCCTATGATGGTTATGCCTTTGCTGGTTTTCAGCGCCAGCCTCATGCGCGTAGTGTTCAGGAAGAAATCGAAAAAACCTTAACGAGACTCAATAAAGGACAGGCAATCACTGTTCACGGTGCGGGTAGGACAGATAGTGGGGTTCATGCTCTGGGACAGGTCATTCATTTTGACCTGCCCTATCAGATGGATGAGGAAAAACTCCGTTTTGCTCTGGATACCCAATCTCCGGAAGATATCGACGTAATCTCGATGGAGCTTGTGGCGGATGATTTTCACTGTCGTTACGCCAAGCATAGCAAGACCTATGAGTTTATCGTGGATAGAGGACGTCCCAAAAATCCGATGCGCCGTCACTATGCCACTCACTTTCCTTATCCGCTCGATGTGGAACGGATGCAGACGGCAATCAAAAGGCTAGAAGGAACCCATGATTTCACTGGTTTTACAGCCTCTGGGACTAGTGTGGAGGATAAGGTTCGCACCATCACAGAAGCGAGTCTTAGGGTGGATGATACAGGCCAGTTTTTGACCTTTACCTTTTCAGGAAATGGTTTCTTGTATAAGCAGATTCGCAATATGGTGGGGACGCTGCTCAAAATTGGAAACAACCGTATGCCAGTAGAGCAGATTGACCTCATCTTGGAGAAAAAGGACAGGCAACTTGCTGGTCCCACTGCAGCACCAAATGGCTTGTATTTAAAGGAGATTCGTTATGAAGAATAATCGTATTTTAGCACTTTCTGGAAATGATATTTTTAGTGGTGGTGGTTTGTC
>CALHBZ010000039.1 GCA_937930605.1 Streptococcus oralis | reverse complement strand
ACCATGGTAAAGGTTTGGCCATCGACTTTATGGTTCCAGTGAGTTCAGCACTCGGAGACCAAATTGCAGAATATGCAGTCCAAAACATGGCTAGCCGTGGCATCAACTACATCATTTGGAAACAACGTTTCTACGCTCCATACGATAGCAAATATGGGCCTGCCTACACATGGAATCCAATGCCAGACCGTGGTAGTGTGACCGAAAACCACTATGACCACGTTCACGTTTCAATGAACTAATCATTAAAATGGAAGTTGGGAACTGATTCAGTTCTCGCTTCTTTTTTGTGTGTGATCGTTTCAGAATAAAAAGAACAAATATGAGGAAACGACTAATATTTCAAGAGAATTGAAGCATATTACTTGATTTATTGTTGAGCTTATATTATACTTGATAAATCAATTATTGATAAATCATATATATTAGGAGGAAATGATGGTAGCAATCCAAGATTTACTGTATCAGCTACGGTTGGCAGATCAGTCTATGACACAACTATTCGAACGACAATTGGGAATTAGTCTCACTCGTTATCAGATATTATGTTTCTTGATTGAACAGTCTCCTTGTAATCAAATTGCGGTTCAGGAGCGTTTGAAGATTGATCAGGCTGCCTTGACACGGCACTTTAAAATTTTGGAAAAGGAAGGTTTGGTCAAGCGACGTCGGAATCCTGAAAACCAGAGGGAGGTTTTGGTGGAAGTAACAGACTTTGCAAGAGAACAACTAGTAACCAACTCTCCCCAACAACATATAAACATAAAGAGTCAGATGGAGAGTGTACTTACAAAAGGAGAGCGAGAAGAGTTCAGTCGCTTGTTAGAAAAGTTGCTATCTGGCTTAGAAGAGATAGAAATTTAAGGAGAAGAATATGTCTATTTTTACAGTTGTTTTAGCAACTATCGTTGCTTTGGAGCATTTTTACATTTTTTATCTGGAAAGTGTAGCTACGCAATCAGACACCACTAGTCGAGTCTTTAATGTGGATAAGGAAGAACTGGCTCGTCCTTCAGTGAGTTCACTATTTAAAA
>CALHBZ010000038.1 GCA_937930605.1 Streptococcus oralis | reverse complement strand
AAATTTAATCGGATAAAAAGGGCGGGAGTTTTCCTAGCCCTTTGTTTACAGATTGGAAAACTAGGGTCAGGTAAAGTCCAAAAACCTCTAGTTGCTACAATTTTGTAAACAAATACACAAGGAAAGAATATGAATACAAAAATACTAGAAACATTAGAATTTAATAAAATAAAAGCCTTGTTTGAACCTCATATCCTGACAGAACAGGGACTAGAGGAGTTAAAAGCTTTGGCTCCGACTACCAAGGAGGATAAAATCAAACAGGCTTTTGCTGAGATGGAGGAAATGCAAGCCCTATTTGTGGAGCAACCTCACTTTACCATCCTAGCGACACGTGAAATTTCAGCGATTTGTAAGCGTTTAGAGATGGGGGCGGATCTCAATATCGAGGAGTTTCTACTTATCAAACGGGTCTTGCTTGCTAGCAGAGAGTTACAAAGTTTTTATGCCAATCTCGAAAACGTACGCTTGGAACAGTTGGAGAAATGGTTTGAAAAACTACATGATTTTCCACACTTGCAAGGAAGTCTCCAAGCCCTAAATGACGCAGGATTTATCGAAAATTTCGCCAGCGAAGAACTAGCACGTATCCGTCGGAAAATCCATGATAGTGAGAGTCAGGTCCGAGATGTTTTACAAGACTTGCTCAAGCAAAAAGCTCAGATGTTGACGGAAGGGATTATCGCCAGTAGAAATGGTCGTCAGGTCTTACCCGTCAAGAATACCTACCGCAACAAGATTGCAGGTGTTGTCCACGACATCTCTGCCAGTGGAAATACGGTCTATATCGAGCCACGTGAGGTCGTGAAACTAAGCGAAGAAATCGCTAGTCTGCGCGCTGATGAGCGCTATGAGATGATTCGTATCCTGCAGGAGTTATCGGAACGGGTCCGCCCTCATGCTGCAGAGATTGCTAATGACGCTTGGATTATCGGGCACCTAGACTTGATTCGTGCCAAAGTGCGTTTCATTCAAGAAAGACAAGCAGTTGTTCCTCAACTTTCAGAGAACCAAGAGATTCAACTCCTTCATGTTCGCCATCCTTTGGTCAAAAATGCAGTGGCAAACGATGTACACTTTGGTAAGGAATTAACGGCTATTGTCATTACAGGGCCCAATACAGGTGGGAAGACCATCATGCTCAAAACCTTGGGCTTGACGCAACTTATGGCCCAGTCAGGCTTGCCCATTTTAGCTGATAAGGGGAGCCGTGTCGGTATTTTCGAAGAAATCTTCGCGGATATCGGGGATGAGCAGTCTATCGAGCAAAGCTTGTCTACCTTCTCCAGCCACATGACCAATATCGTAGATATTCTTGGCAAGGTCAACAAACACTCACTTTTACTCTTAGATGAGCTTGGCGCAGGGACCGATCCGCAGGAGGGGGCTGCCCTTGCTATGGCTATTTTGGAGGATCTTCGTCTACGTCAGGTCAAGACTATGGCGACGACCCACTATCCAGAACTCAAGGCCTATGGTATTGAGACAGCCTTTGTGCAAAATGCCAGCATGGAGTTTGATACAGCCAGT
>CALHBZ010000037.1 GCA_937930605.1 Streptococcus oralis | reverse complement strand
TCACATCTGGAGTATGAACTTCAGAAAACCATAAATCCATCTAGTTCTCCTTTCTCTTAATGACGTTGATGCGATTGACCTCTGGATCTTCCGTCCCTTGGAGAGAGCAACCACGTTCCTTGGCAAATTGGATATAGTCTACAATTTCACGTGTAATGCGTTCACCAGGAGCCAAGATAGGAATGCCTGGAGGGTAACACATGACAAATTCCCCACAGACTTGTCCAACAGACTGGTCCAGGGTCAAACTTCTTCTCTCTGAATAGAATGCTTCTTGTGGAGACAGCACTAACTCGGGCTGAATATATTCTCCAGCTATCAAGTCCTTCCCATCTCGTGAATAAAGTCTCTTGATATCAGCCAAAGCACCAACCAAACGCTCGATATCTTGGATGCGGTCACCGATTGAAATATAGGCCAAGATATTGCCAATATCACCAAACTCGATCTGAATGTCGTATTCGTCTCGTAAGAGGTCATAAACCTCGATACCTGTTAAACCAATACCCTGAGTGTAAACTGACAGCTTTGTCACGTCAAAATCACAAACGGACACTCCGTCTATTAACTCTTTTGAGTAGGCATAGTAACCACTGATAGCATTGATTTCACGACGAGCATACTCGGATAGCTCAATGACCTTCTCAAAAGACTCTTTACCACGAAGGGCTAGATTGCGACGTGAAATATCCAAACTAGCCATCAACAAGTATGAGGCGGATGTTGACTGGGTCAGGTTGATGATTTGACGAATGTACTCAGGATTCATCTGCTCTCCGATTAAAAGAACTGAGCTTTGGGTCAAACTCCCTCCAGACTTATGCATGGAAACTGCTGCCATATCAGCTCCTGCGTCCATAGCAGAAATTGGAAGTTTATCAGTGAAATGCAGATGAGCCCCATGGGCTTCGTCCACTAAAACAAGCATGCCAGCTTCATGAGCCATTTCTGTCAACCCCTTTAGGTCTGAACAGATTCCGTAGTAAGTAGGATTGTTAATCAAAATTGCCTTGGCCTCAGGATGTTCCTTTATAGCTTGTGCTACACGGTCATTTTCAAGACCTAAGGCGATGCCGATTTTAGGATCTACGCTCATCTTGATATAGATGGGAATGGCGCCACATAGAACCAGCGCATTGATAGCAGATTTGTGGACATTACGTGGTAGAATAATCTTATCTCCCGCCTTGCAGGTGGAAAGAATCATAGTTTGAACAGATGAAGTGGTTCCACCAATCATTAGAAAAGCATGGCTGGCTCCAAAAGCATCCGCAGTCAGCTCCTCTGCATCCCGAATAATCGAAATAGGATGTCCTAGATTATCCAAGGATTTCATCGAATTGACATCAATGCCAACACATTTTTCTCCCAACAATTCAACAAGTTCTGGATTTCCCCTTCCTCGTTTGTGACCAGGTACATCAAAGGGAACGATCCTTTTTTTTCGTAGCTTAATCAGACCTTCATAAATAGGGGCTTGATTCTGATCTAACTTTTTCAAAACATACTCCTTTACAGTATTTGTAGCGCCTCAAAAATGAGTGCGACCAAAGGTTGACTTATGAAAAAAGAGCAGGTTTCCACCTGCTCTGCAATCTTCTGACGTGTTTATTTTGGTTTCTGTTGAGTATGTCTGTTCCTGATGTTTCCTAACTCTCTAGTAGCAAATATTACGTACTTTATTGATCGTTTCACAAGATGACGTGTGCTTTCACCACACTAAAATTTATGAATTAGGACAAGTGTCCTAACATCAACTTATAAAAGTAGGCTTTTAACCCTATCAATAATGTGGCTTTTCAACCACGCTTCGGCATTCAACCCTGCCTGTCCGTAGGCATTTTTTACTCGGGTTTATATTTGCTAGAAAACATCATCTCATTTTCTAAGCCTTATAACTATATCATGTTTACAAGAGCTTGTAAAGGTTTTTGTGAAAGTTTTTTAAAGAATTTCATTTTTTGTTCGTGAAATGTTATGTGACGATAGAAAGAAATCGTTTTAAAGTCTTATAGCTACAAGAAAGATGAACTACAATCATTAGATTTAGACTAGCGGTCTTGCTAAGCCGATTTTCATCTTAATAAGCTAAAAATCGCTATAATTAACTTTTTCTGTCTCGCTTCATAAAAGCCTCAGTCTAGGAAGTATGAATCAACTGCTCCAATTCTACTTCTGAAAGCTGTCCTTGATTGTAAAGTTTTCTAAGTAAGTCCTCATCTACGGTAATTGAATAGTAATCCGTCACAAACTCATGAAATCGCTCAAAACTTTCAAAGAAATAGGATAATAACCATTCTCCACCATCCTGATCTTGGTCCTTATTTTGATGCATTTGACCGTCATACCAGATAAAGAAGGTTGTTTCATCTTTTTGCTCTTCTGAGTATAGGTTTTGATACTTTTCATCCAGTCCTTTATAAAATCCGTCTATGATGTCCTGATTCCACTCGTCCGCAGCAAACTGACTTAAATTGCTTTCATGATCAAAGCCTTTTATAAGGATTATTTTATCAGTAAAGATCACATCTAGAGAATCGCCAGAACCGTTGTCGATAAGGTAACGGATTCCACAGTTTTCCTCAGTCTTAACTATCAATCGAAGCCAGTCATTGTCTGGATCTGTTCGATACTCATCAATGACGAGCAAAGCATCTAAGCGAGTCTTAACCTTGTCCCATTCAATTTTTTCCATCTCTTAAAACCTCCATGTTAAATATTTAAAATTTATTAAGATCACAAATTCTATAACCAATTTCTATCTATCCCGTCCGACTACACGGTGGAATATTTCCTTCACCAGACAAATCATCGGGTGTACGATTTTCTAGATGTGCATTCATCACGCACCTGACTAACAGTTGGTAAAAGCACTTAGCAAATAGTCACTAAGACATTCCCTCTGAGAGTTAAGATTTTCTTGTAAAAGTCTTTCATTTTTATAAAGCTGGTTCGAATATCATCCTTGATTTCTTCCTCTTCATCAAGATAATCCCAAATATCGGGGTATAAATCTGCCTTCTTGCATGCTTCCATGCTAAAGTCTGCCAGAGCCCTATCCATGTCAAAATTATCTAAAGCTTGAACAATCTCAGCTATCTTTGGCTTTTCAGTATAGGCTATATATTCTGACACATTTTCTAAAGGGGTCACTCCCAAGACAGCTTCTCTCAAAGGATCGTCATCTATAAATTCTGAACTACTAAAGCCTGTCATAACAAAGAGTAAAGCGTCCCACATTTTGTCAATATCTATCAACGTATCATTTTCCTGATTAGAATCTTCTACTAAGTCAAGCAATTCCTCTTCCTGACGAGAATCTCGCATTACTTGGCTTAATTCATTGTCAGATAGATATCGATAATTAGCAATCATTCCCATAATATTTCCTCCTATTTGTTTCTTAGGATAGCACTGATTTTACTAGTTACCTTTCTTGAAAAGGCATAATACTGTTTTTGGACTCTCCTCCTTATTTCTAATCCTCATCTTCTGTCGCTTCCCAAATTTCTGACTGGTAGCCCTCGTCGTCAATATCATAGCGCTGAGTATAGCTAAATCTTTCCTTTTTATTTGACTTACGAAGCTTGAGGATGTTTACAGCCCAGAATCCGATAAGAATGACAACTAAAAGCGCTATTACTGTTTTCAATTTGTCCTAGCTTAATAACCTTCAACCCACTTTTCATTATCCATGATGAAAGGCTTAGCTAGGCCGTCACCTGTGTAATCCGAATATTTGGTGGATAGATACTTGTAACAATCTTCCTTGCTCGCAAACTTAATAGCTTGATAAGGTTCTTCAAAAGTCAGTTTCTCTACAAACAAGAAACCATCTTCAGCTGGCACTAAAACACCAACATGCCCGACAAAAAGAAACTCTCCATCCAAATTATCATGCAACACAACAGACAACATTCGAGCCTTGTCATTAAATTGAAACTGGGAGAAGAATTTCTCCATCTTCTGCGCGTGTACTTTTACGTCCGCCGTTGCTTCCGTCTCCACCCTAGAAAATAGAATATCAAACTCTTCCTTATCTTTCGCATCAAATACCTTTCCCTTATCGATAGCATCGTTATCCACGAAAAGAAGCTGATCATTCTTTTCAAGTTTTGGGATTGTGACTGAATTTTTTAAGAGGGCATAGCTATTGATACGGCAGTTGGTTCCGACAAAGTCACCCTTTTTTTGATTCCAGAGATTGCTGATTTTCTCTACATCGTACTCTGTCTTTGTAAAGGAGGCAAAATCACCACTTAAGCCAGTGGAGCCGACAGTCGCATTATAGTCCGTAACAAGATCGAAAAATGCGTCAACACTATTTGGATCCAATTGAGCTGATAAGAGAGATTTGACCTCTTCAGTACTGACCTGATTGTTAAGATTGGTATATGAAGCCTTCCAAGGAACTTCATCTGAACTGCTCTGTGACTGATTTGTAGCTTCAGTTCTCGTATTATTTTGGTGACAGGCTGCCAATCCAAGTAATAAGGGTAAACACAGTCCCATGGCTACTACTTTTCTCGTTCGTTTCATGCGATTCTCCTTTTTGAATTTTATAACTAGTAATTTATAACTTGAACTACATACAGCTAAGAAGAATAATTCATTCTCTACTAGAAATATGAGTAATTTGTAGAATAAGGATCTAAACCTATTAACTATATTATACTATATTAGCAAGAAAAAGACTGTAAGAATCAAAAAATACTTACAGTTATTCTTTTATAACAAGTGGAAGTTTTTCTGAAATTACATCCAACCCAAAATTAATACCAAGAATTTGAAAATGATAATACTTCTAAAATTTTTATTCGATTAATAATGGATTGACCTTTATTAATCGAATATACCAATGCATCATTTTCTCAATTCCTCAAGGAAAAATTGATTTAGAGATTTCCAGTCTTTCTTTTCCTCAGTAACGTTTTGGATGTAGGCATCGAGCTCTTGGATATTATCTAAAATATAATCTTGAATTGGCTTTATAGGCTCAATTTCCATGTCTTCAGGTCCGTTTATCTTAATGTCTAGCAATTTTGAAACATGCTCCTTCATTTGAGACGGCAGCAATTCTTTGACCAAATCATCAAATAAAATCGGCGGAATAGAATGGTATTTTTCAATCCAACGACAAGCCAAAATAGGACGCAGCGCGTAGAAATACTTTTTAGGTTTGACCTTGTCTCCTGAAAGATACTTATTCATTTGAGTTCTAGCAGTGTTCAAATAATGGTGGAGCATTTTTTTCTCAGAAAAATACTGGTTGGCAAGTGGACGTATGCGCTCAATAAAATCCGTTTGTTGATAAACAATTGGTGACTGTAACCATTCAAATAGTGTAGGATTAGACTTATAAAGGAGTTTTAAAGTCTTGTCTAAATCCCAGCCACTCACATCCCAAGTATCGTCAATTGGTAGCTCGATAACATCACGCTGTTCATTCAAACGGAGATAAAAATCTTGCTTGTGTTTGTATATAAATCGCACATCAAAGTCACTATCAGGAGACTCAAATCCCCAAGCACGACTACCAGACTCAATAGCCCACAAAACTTTGACATCGAAATCACGCTCAATTTCTGCTAATTTTTCCGGCACCAAAACATTCATTTCTTCTTGAGTTTGCATAATAAAGCCTCGTCTATAATTTGAACATAAATAGTTGCTAAAATAGGAAACTAGGGGGACTGAAAGTGCATTATATCAAACTTTCAAAACTACTACCAAAAGAACTAATCCTTCTAGTAGCTTTTTTAGACGTTTTCTATACCTGAGACTCTTGAATGACAGAATCTTCATCCTTCCAGTTCCGAGCAATCTCTTCGTCTTTCTGGAGTTGGTCTACGAGATCGTCGATGGAGTCAAATTTGACCATATCGCGGACACGGTCTAACCAGTAGACCATGACTGTCTCACCATAAATATCATCTGAAAAGTCAAAAATATTGACTTCAAAACGTGGCTCTTCTCCATCGAAAGTAACATTTTTCCCAACGCTTGCCATCCCACGATATCTCTGACGTTGTACTTCTACATCGACTACGTAAACACCGTCTGCTGGCATATAAGTTCGATCTCTCAGGACTAGATTGGCTGTTGGATAACCGATAGTACGCCCACGAGCATTTCCGTGAACGACCATCCCACGGGTTGGGAGCGGTGTGCCGAGTAGATGATTGACTTCCTTAACATCTCCATCAAGAATAGCTTGGCGAATCCGTGTGGAACTGATCTTTCCCTTTTCGTCCTCGACCGGGGGAACAATGATAATCTCTCCATCAAAATAATCCTTCAAATCATTCGCAGTTTTCTTATCTGAACCAAACGTATAATCAAATCCTGCTACGATAATGGCTGGTTTTAAAGCTCTAACATAGGTATCAAAGAATTCTTGACCCGTTAAACTAGCAAATTTGCTACTAAAGTCCAGTAAGAAGAGGGCCTCAACTCCGTGCCACTTCATCTTGTGCTCTCGTTCCTCGTGATTGACGATATGGAGCATGAGCTCAGGTTGGTAAGGTTGCAAGGCAAGTTTTGGCGACTCTGTAAAGGTCATCACGACAACTGGCAGATAATCCTTCATCGAAGCCTTACTGGCCACTTCAAAAAGTTTCTGATGACCCTTGTGGATACCATCAAAATAACCTAGTACAAGGACTGTTTTTCCCGGTACTGCAATGTCTTTTTCGTTCTTAATAGGTACTGTTGTAATCATGAAACTATTATATCATAGAGCCAGTCTTTTCGCTAAGAGGAAATCCCAAATGTCGTTTTTTGTGCCTGAACTGACCTTTATAGATAATTCAAGCTATGAGTTTTAAAAAATAGCACCTCCTAAGAGATGCTATCGTTTAGTAACTAGTCTACTGTTTCTTCCAAGTCTTTTAACTTAACCGAAACAATCTTAGAAACACCTGATTCTTGCATAGTAACTCCATAGATAGAGTCCGCTGCCGCCATCGTCCCCTTACGGTGGGTTACGACGATAAACTGACTATCCTTGTCAAAGCGGTTGAGGTAATCCCCGAAACGTTTAACATTGGCTTCGTCCAGTGCCGCCTCGACCTCGTCCAAGATGACGAAAGGAATGGTCTTAACTCGGATAATTGAGAAGAGCAGAGCCAGAGCGGATAGGGCTTTTTCCCCACCACTCATGAGGTTGAGAGACTGGATTTTCTTACCTGGTGGTTGAACAGAAATCTCCACACCAGCTGTTAAAAGATCGTCCTCAGTTAATATCAAGTCTGCCTGACCTCCACCAAACATCTGTCTAAAGGTCACTTTAAAGGACTCACGAATAGCCTCAAAGGTTGATTTAAAGCGTTCCTTAACCTCATCATTCATCTCTGTAATGGTCTCAAGGAGCAGGTTTTTCGCAGATAAAATATCATCTCGTTGGCTATTTAGGAAATCCAAACGGTTGTGGACTTCTTCGTACTGGTCAATAGCTTCCAAATTGACTGGACCCAGTGAGCGAATAGCCTTCTCAAGATCTTTAACCTCTTGCTCTGCCAGATTGAGATTTTCCAACTCATGCGCTTTTTCTAGAGCCTCAGTATAGCTGATCTGGTACTGGTCAGTTAATTGAGCTTGTAGATAGCGCAAGCGTTCGCTGACCTTTTCTTTCTTGGCTTCAGCACGTGTTTGTTTGCGAATCCACTCCTCATTCTGCTGACGAGCCTGGTCCAAATGGCTGGCAATATCATCCAGCTGGCCTTCGATATCATCCAACTCAAACTGCTTGCGAATCAAACCTTGTTGGAGGTTTGTTTTCTGAGTTTTGGCCTCTTCCGCCTGCTGACTTAGCAAATCCGTATCAACCTTCTCAAGATTATCAACCTTTTCTTGGAGGAGACGTTGAATTTCCTCTTGTTCGATATCCAGATTATCCAGTTCCTTACCTAGGCGTTCAATATCAGTCACTTCGTACCGCTTTTGTCCTTGCAGTTCTGACTTAAGCAAGCGAGCTTGCGCTACTTGTTCCTGCAAGTTTTGATAACGTTCTTGAATTGCGTTTTTATTAGACTTAATCTCTTCAATCTCAGCTTCTAGACTTTGCTTTTCCCTTGCGATAGTAGCAAGGCGCTCTTGGCATTTTTCCTTGTCCGCTTGCCAATCTCCTTCAGTAAGACGATTTAATTCCTCTTCTTGAAGTTTCCAAAGAGTTTCTAACTCTTCCACTTGCTGATTCGTTTGCTGATAAGCGAGGGACAAGCCTTGCTCCTGGATGCGAGCTTGCTCACCCTGAGATTTGATGGCTTCTAACCTTTCTGTCAATACCGCCATCTCATCTTGCAATATCTTCAAACTTTCTTCTTCTGAACGCAGACTAGCTTCTTCTTCAGCAATTTCTTTTTGTAATTGTTCCAGTTCAGGCTTGATGAAGATACTGTTATTCTGGCGATTGGCACCACCCGCATAGGAACCACCTGTGCGCAACTCTGTCCCATCCAGTGTCACCATACGAACCTGGTAACGAACTTGACGAGCAGCTGCACGCGCATGTTCTACAGTATCAAAGATAGCCGTCGTAGCTAGCAAGTTCTTGAAAATGGCTTCTAGTCTAGTATCAAAAGTAACCAACTCATCAGCCATTCCAAGGAAGCCTGGACTTGATGCGATAGCATCTTGGTTCTGACTAGAAATCGCACGAGCCTTGATAGTTGTCAATGGAAGGAAGGTCGCACGACCAGCTCTATTTCGTTTTAGGAAATCAATAGCCTTTGTTGCCGCGTTTTCATCTTCTACGATGATATGTTGACTACTAGCTCCAAGTGCAATCTCCAAAGCGGTTTGATAATGCACATCAAAAGTCAAATGCTCACTGACTGCGCCAATAATCCCACCTAGACGGTCTTTTTCTTGGAGAACACTCTTAACACCCGCGTAAAAGTTGCTATGATTTCTAAGGATATTCTCTAAACTTTGGGATCTAGCCTGCTTATTTTTGAGACTATCCAGACGGTCAAAGAGTTGGCTCTGCTGAACTTGGTAAGAAACCTTCTTTTCCTCTTGCTCCTTGGCACTAGCTTGATAGTCAGCCAATAATTTCTGAACCTGTTCCTTGGCAGTTTCAAGCTCAGCCTCTTGCTGACTGGCCTTTTCTTTAGCTGTAGCCAGTTGTTCTTTCAGTTTCTCAAGTTGATCTGCTTGTTTTTGAGATAGCTGACGGCTGTTCTCTAGTTCATTCTCAATGCGGGTCAGTTGGTTTGAGACATCCGCTTCTTCTTGTAAAAGCGCTACAAAACGTTCACGCAAGAGCTCGATCATCTGGTCAGGATCATCTGAAAAAGCTAGCAATTCTGCTTCTAAACGATTGAGTTCTTTGTTGTTTTCAGTTAGACTTTCCTCTAACTGTGCCAGATTTGCTTCTTTTTCTGCCTTCTCTTTACTTAGAGTCTTTCTCTTATCTTCTAAAGATGCCAAACGGGCTTGTGCTTCTTGTTGATTGAGGGCTACCTGCTCTGACTCAAGTTTTGATAGGGCTAATTTTCGCTCTAAGTCACTTATCAGATTCGTCAGATCCATCAAGATCCCTTGGTCTTTGGACATTTGAGCTTGGAGATCTTGGCGTTTCTTTTTAAGAGTTTGATTTTCTTCTTCTAACTCTTGACGCTTTTGATAATAACTAGTCAAAAGTTCCTGAACCTGAGCCAACTCTTCTTCTGTCAGCTCTAGTTCAACCTTGTTTTCCTTGATTTGGGCGACCAAAACATCCAAGTAAATAGCCTTGCGTTGACCATCCAAGTCGAGAAACTTGCGAGCATTCTCAGCTTGTTTTGCAAGAGGCTTGATTTGATTGTCCAACTCATAGATAATGTCCTCTAAGCGGTCTAGATTGTCTTGAGTTTGTTGCAGTTTGCTTTCTGTTTCTTTTCTACGAGTCTTGTACTTTAAAACTCCAGCAGCTTCTTCAAAAATAGCTCGACGTTCTTCAGGCTTGGAATTAAAAATCTCCTCAACCTTTCCTTGGGAAATAATAGAGAAAGAATCCCGTCCCAAACCAGTATCTAAGAAAAGGTCATGTACATCACGCAGACGGACTTTCTTGCCATCAATTCGATACTCGCTATCTCCACTACGATAGATATGGCGTTCTACCTTGATTTCTTGTCCCGCATCCTTGATAAAGCCATCTTCATTATCCAAGGTCACGACAACAGAGGCATAATTGAGTGGTTTACGACTTTCAGTCCCAGCAAAAATGACATCGGGCATCTTGCCACCACGAAGGCTTTTGACACTAGACTCCCCCAAGGCCCATCTCAGACTTTCTGTGATATTTGATTTTCCAGATCCATTTGGCCCAACGACGGCTGTCACTCCTTGGTCAAAGACGACTTTGGTCTTGTCAGCAAAGGACTTGAATCCCTGAATCTCAATTTCCTTTAAATACATGAATCCAGCCCCTTCTCAACGGCATTTTTTGCAGCCTCTTGCTCTGCTAATTTTTTAGAACGCCCTTGGCCTTTTCCGATGCCCTTGCCCTCAACCAGAACTTCTACATCAAAAACCTTATCATGAGCAGGTCCCGTCTCAGAGATAACCTGGTAGCGAATGTCCACATCCCCATTGACCTGAAGCAACTCTTGCAGATGAGTCTTGTAATCCTTAATCATTTCAAAGTCACCTGCTTCGACCTTGGGAATCATGACCTGATAGATAAACTCTTTTACCTTAGCCACATCCTTGTCTAAAAGCAAAGCACCCAGAAAGGCTTCAAAGGCATCACCAAGAATGGTGTCACGATTGCGCCCACCAGACTTTTCTTCCCCTTTTCCTAGCTTGATAAACTGATCAAACTGGCAATCACGCGCAAAACCAGCCAAACTTTCCTCACGGACAATCATGGCACGGAGTTTGGACAAATCTCCCTCTGGTTTCTTAGGATATTTCTTATACAGATATTCTGAAATCAATAATTGCAGAACAGCGTCTCCTAAAAATTCCAAGCGCTCATTGTGTGAAATTTTTAAGAGGCGGTGCTCATTGGCATAACTCGTATGAGTAAAGGCCGTTTCTAGTAAGTTTTTGTCTGCAAATTCGATTGCAAAACGCTTCTTCAGTACAGTTTGTAATTCTTTCATACCAACCTCTTTCTAACTGATAACAGTCTTTCTTATTATATCAAAAAAAGCCCCCTGAGTCACTTTAAAACGGGACTAGGAAAGATTTGGATAATTTTTGAAAAAGATTTCCAATTTTGGAGGCAATATAAAGAAAAAAGCCTTATTTAAAGGCTTTTTTAGGCTGTTTACATCCACCCTGAGGGAATCGAACCCCCATCTTAAGAACCGGAATCTTACGTGATATCCATTACACTAAGGGTGGAAACTTGTTTTATTATAACAGAAATTTGCTCTAATAACAAGTTTTTTATGGGTGAACTAAGCATCCATTAGTGGGATGCATCACCATTCCAGATAGAGTTTTTCACGATAACATAATCAACGTGCTTGAGGTCAGCAACCTTTCGTCCACCTGCGTAGGAAATGGCACTTTGCAAATCTTGCTCCATCTCAGTAAGGGTATCTTGTAAATGCCCTTTGGCAGGAAGTAAGATACGTTTTCCTTCCACGTTTTTATAAGCGCCTTTTTGATACTGTGAAGCTGAACCATAGTATTCTTTGAACTGTTCACCTTCAACTTCAATCGTCTTTCCTGGGCTTTCGATATGTCCAGCAAAAAGGGAACCAATCATGACCATGCTAGCACCGAAACGGATTGATTTAGCAATATCACCATGAGTACGAATCCCACCATCAGCAATAATCGGTTTACGAGCTGCCTTAGCACACCAGCGTAGTGCTGCCAACTGCCAACCACCTGTACCAAAACCAGTCTTGACCTTGGTGATACAAACCTTACCAGGACCAATTCCAACCTTGGTAGCATCCGCACCAGCATTTTCCAATTCACGCACAGCCTCTGGTGTTCCCACGTTACCAGCAATGACAAAAGTATCTGGTAATTCTTTCTTGATGTGTTGAATCATTGAAATCACACTATCTGCATGACCATGAGCAATATCAATCGTGATATACTCAGGAGCATCAACCTTGAGTTGGCTAACAAAGTCATACTCATAATCCTTGACACCGACAGAAATGGAAGCAATCAGCCCTTGATCGTGCATGCGTTTGATAAAAGGAATGCGCCCCGCTTCATCAAAACGGTGCATAATGTAAAAGTAACCGCCTTTAGCAAGTTGCTCTGCTACGTTCTCATCCAAAATCGTCTGCATATTGGCTGGTACAACAGGTAGTTTGAAAGTGTGATTTCCTAGAGTGACACTTGTATCCGCTTCTGCACGGCTTTTAATCACACATTTGTTTGGGATTAACTGAATATCTTCGTAATCAAAAATTGGAAATTCATTTAACATATCGATGTCTCGTTTCTTTTGTAATAACCTACCTATGCTTGCGCATCTCTACGTCTTTTCCGACGTTTCCTTAATTCATTATAAACTAAAGTACAGTTTTTGTCAAATATTTTTAATAATTCAATCATAATGTTCGGAAATTACTTGTATAAATATCAAAAGGAAGCGGTGAGATTAATTTCTCCCAACTTCCTCATCAATAATTGCTTTAAACATTTCTGCGGAGTTTTCCATCATTTCACAAAATTCACTATAAGATGAAGCCTTTTGAGGAATTTGTATAGATAATTTCTTCAACAAAGCTCCATAACCTGCTAGCTTTCCTATCTCATTATCAACAACCTTGTCCTTGCTCGGAAAAACAAGACCAGCCTTCTCAGCTTCTAAAATATAAGAATAGGAAATCAGCTGGAATAAGTCCTCACGGTTAATTCCCTTTTCAGTAAACTCCAGTTTTTTATATTTTGCATCTAGAACAATCTTTCGTTCTCTGTCATAAAAATCTGGATATACTTTTCGTTTCCCAACAGAAAATACTGAAATTCCGTTCGTCTTATCTTTATTTCGTGGATGAATGAAACCTTTTGGCAACAAGGTATGAACATACTCTTCCCAAAGCCAGGCAACATCAAAGAGAATACCATGTACCCTTTGAGATTGAGGGCCAAGACCATGCTTTTCTCTACTCAGAATCATCAAGCAGAGTTCCTGTAACTTTCTGTACTCTCTGAAGTAGGCGTGTCGGATGGGTTTCGGTTTATTCATTCTGATAATCTTAGCACGATCAGCGAGTTTATAAGCTGGAGTTACTCGCACGATTTCTGCCATATTTTCACGATTACTATCGAGTAGTGCTCCAAAACTTTTTTGAGTCTTTATGTACTCAATCGTATGCCGAATCAACTGCATGAGTGGATTATCATAGGTGAACTCTCTAGTGGTATAGGCAATATTTCCCGTAAAAGGGAGATTTTTTTTCAGATGATTTCCAACATCTAGTACACCCTTTACATGACTATCGTTATGGAAAAATCGCTGGTATTCCTTATAAAGACCTTTTCGGAGAGCAGCATGCAGATATTTGGGAAAGAGGTACATCAAAAGTTGATAGAGCTTATCTTCACGCGACAAAGCTACATCTAAACTAGTGAGATTGATATGAAGAACCTTTTGTAAAAGATAATGCAAAAAATGGTCGTTACTTTCATCAGAAAAACGAGAGGAAATCGTCAATCTTTCCTGACCACACCCCAGAAAACCAATCACATTTCCAGTCTTAATTTCCTGATTGACAGTTTCAAAAATCTTTTGGTCCTTCTCTAAATCAGGAGTATGAGTCAAATCATTTGGAAAAATAAAGATATTATCCTCTCTAGAAAGGTTATCCAGTGTTCTATCAAGAAGAGCTTGACTTAGTTTGGGATATTCTGCGACAAAATCTTCTTTAGTAATTCTATTCTGATTATCAGTTATCCGCATTATCATCACCAGTATCTTGCTGAACTGTTTGCTCTTTATTTGTCAGATCAAATGCTTTTTTCAATGTTGCCAGAGTTTCAGACTCTTCATAAGAACCCCGCAAGTAGTCTTCTAGGAGGGGTTTTATATAATCAGACCAGAGTATTTCATAGTCAAAGTCTACATCCTTCAATTTAAGGAAATAACTTGGACCGATATGATAATGACTGTTTAATTCCTGAACGTTTTCGATAGCAGCGTTCAAGTTTCTAAGACGAAGTTTTGCTTCTTCTGCATGGATACCCAGTTCTTTATCCAACATAGCAACTTGACTTTCAGCAGTAACTTCAACAAAACGAAAACGACGACGCATAGCAAAATCAAAGGTATCTACTGAACGGTCAATATCATTCATAGTTCCGATGAGGTAAACATTTTCGGGGATATAAAATTTTTCATCAGTTTCGTGTAGATTTGCATATTGGGTAGAAACACTTCCCTTTTCACCACGATAGCCAGGGTCAATAGAGAAAAAGAGTTCCCCAAAAATCTTAGAAATCTCACCACGGTTGATTTCATCAATGATGAAAACGAATTTCTTATCTGTGTCAATTGTTGGAGATACATAATCACATAATCCATAACTTTCTTTCATGTGATCCAAAACAATTTTTTGATAAGTTTCGTACTTTAAATTAGTATCTTCACCCTTGTACAAAAGATACACTTTTTCTTTGGTAGCAACAGGAGAATCAAACTTCACATTCCCTTGACTATTTAAACTGGCTGGAACCGAACTACGAGGGAAGAAATATTGTCCTTGCTTTTCATTGATAGAATCCGTTAGCTTAGCCCACGTTTCTTCAAAATTATCTTGACCTCCAGTCTTCTGAGCTTCTTTAGCCTTCTGGCAAAAATCTTTAAAAATACCATCTTGTAATTTAAACTCAATAGCTCCATCCCCATTTGATACTGGTCTCAACCCTTCCACAAAATCTGTATAATCATAGGAAGGGTGAAATTGTACAAAGCCGATTTGCTCTTCATTACCACCCGTGAGCTCTGCCGCAATTTCTTTAGCAAGATAGGTTTTTCCTGTGCCAGGAGCACCACGGAGGATGAGGTTTTTGGATTTTTTTAATTTATCTAAATAATCGTTAATATTTTTATTCATAACAACTTTCTCTATATTTTTTCTGTATGTACCATTTAGAATAGATTTATATAAATTGATACGTTCTGAATTTCTATCCCAGTTGATGGTTTGTCTTGTACCTTTTTTTCTTTGGTATTCCCATCCACCATCTACTTTCAACCAATTAACACCAATACAATGTTTAAACTCTGTTTTTGTTTCATCAAAGTAATATGTTTTCACACATTGTCCAATACCAAAAATTTTGTTAAATCCTGAGGTAGCTATTATATAATCATTTATTTTTATGTCATGTGCAAACTTCCAAATAAATAAATTTCTCTGCTTTCCTTGCTTCAATTCTTCAGGATTATTGTAATCTAAAATATTAGATAAATTAGAATCAAAATCTATACAAGCTATATTCTCTTCTTTAAATAAAGACCAAACTTTTCCACCTCCTCCTGCAACTATCATCCAATAATTTAATTTTTCTTCCATTTTGTAACTCCATTTTCATATTATAGGCTAGTTAGTATTTAATATTTCAAAACCCTATTTCATATATAGAATATCATATCCTATAGAAAAAGAAAAGAATTTCTAAAGAAAAAGCCCAGTGTAGAGAGCTTTATTACCTCATAACACTAGACTCTTTTTATCTTAATAATACTCACCCTGACGGTAGTCCCATGAGTTAAAGGTATCTGCTAAGTGCATCATGATTTTATCAATGTCAAGCCCTTTGCGGATCACAACTGGCGCTGGTGAAGTTGAACGTGCTCCTCCTTGTTCTGGGATAAGTTTTCCGTCTTTATCAACCATAGATACCATCACACCTTGCTCGTAGCGCGTTTCAATCGTTTTGTCAGGCTGGATTGATGCCACGTAGTCGTCTGCTTCAATGACAAGGTCCACTGCCCCTTCGATTCGTTCTCCGATACCTTCTACCTTACCACGGTTACCTTTTCCAGATGGGTTAGCTGATGAAGCATAGACCATCTTTCCTTCTTCCCAAAGTTTGGCAGCCAATTGTTCTCCTGCTTTCCCAAACTTGATGACAAAACAACTAGTACCACGAACGTCTGTCATAAGTTCTTCACGGCCATCACCATAAGCTTTGAGTTTTTCAAAGGCCTCTGGTTTCCAAGGAAGGATACAACCAAGAAGAATATCTTCATCCCAATGTTTTTGGTAGAAGGCTTCAATTTCTGGATTGAGTTGTGCCAAAGCGCGAAGCTCATCCATGCTACCACAGAGAACAACACCTGGCTTGTTACGGTTACGCTCTTTGGCTTCAAACTTACGTTCAAGTCCTGCCTTATCGCTAGTCATGATGATGTAACCAACTTTGGTAGGACAAACGATACATCCGCCCTCACCTTTTAAAATATCATAGCCTTCTTGTGAAAGTGTTCCCTTCCATTGAATGTGTTTTGTCATAGTTCTATTTCCTTTTCTATTTTTTCTAATCCTGCCAGTAGGCTGGACGTTGTTTTTCATAGGCAGCAATCAAGTCTTCATACTGCAACGTAATACCGATATCATCCAAACCATTTAAGAGCTTGTGTTTCCATTCGCTATCGATTTCAAAAGTGAATTCACCGACTGGTGAGATGATTTTTTGTTGTTCCAAGTCCACAGTTACCTGATCGCTTGGTTGTAACTGGGCTAGTTTCTCTCTAACCTCCCTAGGCTGAACAATAGGCAACATACCATTATTGAGTTCATTATTGTAATGAATATCCCCAAAAGACCCTGCAATCACGACTTTAAAACCATAGTCAGCTAGAGCCCAAGCTGCGTGTTCTCTGGACGATCCTGCGCCAAAGTTATCCCCTGAGATGAGAATACTAGCTTTACGGTATTCTGGTCGGTTAAAGACAAAGTCTGGGTCCTCAGTATACTTGTCGTCCAGATAACGCCAAGCGTACATAAGGTACTTACCAAAGCCTTTTTTATCAATCAACTTGAGAAACTGCTTGGGAAGGATTTGGTCGGTGTCAATGTTATCATTCATAAGAGGAACGGTCGTTCCCGTATAAACTGTAAATTTCTCCATATCCTCTCCTTACTGGGCTTCTGGCATCTGTCGAACATCTACGAAGCGCCCTGCGATAGCTGCCGCAGCTGCCATGGCTGGACTGCAGAGATGGGTCTTAGCACCAAAACCTTGTCTGTCTTCAAAGTTGCGGTTGCTGGTTGAGGCGCAGTGGACACCATCAGGTACCTTGTCAGGATTCATCCCTAGGCACATGGAGCAACCTGGATCTCTCCACTCAAAACCAGCATCCAGAAAAACCTTGTCCAAGCCCAACTTCTCAGCAGCTCGTTTCACAGGACGAGAGCCCGGGACTACGATAGCCGTTAAGTTAGGAGCAATTTTCTTCCCTTTGACAAATCGCGCAGCCAGTTGTAAATCGCTGAGACGAGCATTTGTACAAGACCCGATAAAGATATAGCCTAGTTCAATATCTGCTGGCTTTTGACCAGGCTCCAAGTTCATGTAATTGTAGGCTCGCTCATCATTCATATCCTTAATTTCTGGGAAGCTACTGTCAAAGTCAACACCCATAGCAGGATTGGTTCCCCAAGTCACCATAGGAGCCAAGTCTGAGACATCCATCTGGATAACCTTATCATAGACAGCATCCTCATCACTGACAAGGGTCTTCCAGTCAGCAACAGCCTCCTCAAAGTCCTCTGGAACACATTCCCGTCCCTTGAGATAGTCATAGGTGGTCTGATCCGGATTCATAATTCCCATCTTAGAGCCAAACTCGATGGACATATTGCAGATGGTCATTCGCTCTTCCATGGTCAAAGCATCAATCGCTTCCCCACGATATTCCACCACATAGCCAACACCACAGGCAACGCCGTACTTGGCAATCAAGGCGAGGATAAAATCCTTGGAATAAACTCCTTTTTGAGGAACTCCAGTGAATTCTACCAACATTTTCTTGGGTTTGACCTGCCAGAGGGTCTGAGTAGCAAAAACATGCTCGACCTCACTGGTCCCAATCCCAAAGGCGATAGCTCCGAAAGCTCCGTGAGTAGCTGTGTGGCTATCTCCACAGACGATGAATTTTCCTGGTTGAGTTCTTCCAGTTTCTGGTCCAACCATGTGAACGATTCCTTGTTTTTCAGAACCATGGGCCGCATGTTCAATCCCAAACTCCTCAACATTTTCAGCAAGCTTATCAATTTGAGCCTTAGAAATCACATCTCGAATATCGTAGATATTGACAGTCGGAACATTATGATCAAAGGTTCCAAATGTCAAGTCTGGCCGTCTCAATCTGCGACCTGCGTCTCGTAATCCTTGAAAAGCTTGGGGACTGGTCACTTCATGAATATAGTGTTGATCTACATACATGAGTTGAGGCTGTCCTTCTTCTCCTGTGATGACATGACGGTCCCATAATTTATCAAAAATCGATTTTCCTGCCATCCATTACCTCCAAATATAATATAAGGCTACTAGTGTGGTTACCATCCCGAGAAACCAAACTGTTTTAAAATACCATTTTCTAGTCTTGTGGTGAAAGGTGATTCCTGCCAACCAGGCACCAAAACCACCACAAGTAAGGGCTAAAATGAGTAAGATTTTCTCTGGGACGCGCCAAGCACCTCTTCTTGCCTTTGATTTGTCAATACCATAAATCAAGAAAACCATGACATTCCAAATCAAAAGGACTAGAGTAATTTTTTCATCTAACTTCATAACCTTGCAATAATAGCTTCCGTCATTTCCTTGGTCGAAGCCTGACCTCCTATATCCCTTGTTAAAACACCTGCTGCCAAACTAGCTTCCACTGCATGTTCGATACGCTCCGCATCTTCAAAACGTCCAAAGCTATCTCTCAGCATCATGGCCACTGATAAAATCATGGAAATAGGATTGGCAATTCCTTGACCTGCAATATCAGGCGCTGAACCGTGAATGGGTTCATAGAGACTTGGTCCATTTTCAGAGTGACTGGCTGACGGCATGACCCCAAGTGTGCCAGATAGAACGCTTGATTCATCAGATAGAATATCTCCGAAAAGATTCTCCGTCACGATGACATCAAACTTAGCAGGATTGGTAATCATGAGCATAGCAGCTGAGTCTACTAGCTGATGCTCTAAGATTACATCTGGGAAGTCCTGTGCGACTTCCTCAGCTACTCTGCGCCAGAGTTTTGATGTTGCTAGAACATTTTGCTTATCGATGCTGGTAACGATTTTTCTCCGACTTCTTGCGATTTCAAAGGCCTTGCGAAGAATTCGCTCCACTTCCTCATGGCTGTAATCGTTGATATCACGCGCTTTTCGCTCTTCAAGAATATGATCCCCAAAGTAAATCCCTCCTGTCAACTCACGCACCACGACAAAGTCTACACCAGCAATTCGTTCTGGTTTGAGAGGTGATAAGTGCTTGAGACTCTCAAAAATCTTGACGGGGCGAATATTGGCATAGAGATTGAGTTCCTTACGGAGAGTCAGTAAGCCTTGTTCCGGCCGAACCGTTGCGCCATCATACTGGGGACTGCCGATAGCCGCTAGGAGAATTGCATCTGCTTCCCTACTTGCCTTGAGGGTTTCATCAGGTAAGGGATGTCCTGCCGCATCAATACCTGCACCTCCAAAAGGGCGTCTGTCTATTTCATAGACAAATCCTGTTTTTTCAGCTAGGGCCTCCAGAACTTCCAAACCAGCTTCCATAATTTCTGGACCGATTCCATCCCCTGCTAGAGTTACGATTTTCTTTGTCATAGCCTTCTCCTTTACACGTTAGGCAGATCGCGATAGGAAACGCTTCGTCCCATCTCACCAGCATTCTCCTTTTGAACAAAGGTATTGGCATTGATGTAGGCAATAGCTGAAGCCTTCAGGACATCGAAATCAATCCCTGCTGCATTAAAGATGGTCTCTGTATCTCTATTTTCAACAGCCACCAATACCCGAGCCTGGGCATCAATCCCATCTGTCACCGCATCGATAGTGTAGGATACCAAGCGAACAGATTGATTGAAGAACTTGTCGATAGCGTTGAAGATTGCTTCAACAGAACCTTGTCCTGTCGCATTAAACTCAGCCTTCTCACCATCCATATTGGCTAGGCTAATGAGTGCTTCTATGTCATTATCTGCATGAGTTTGCAGTTGTAAATCATCAAAGTGGAAGCCTTCTGGATTTTCAACCATGGTTCCAGCTACCAGAGCACGAATATCTGCATCTGTGATTTCTTGTTTCTTATCAGCCAGCGCCTTAAACTTAGCAAAGAGTGGTTTGATGTCCTCTTCTGTAAAGTCAAGGGCCAGTTCTCTCAGTTTTTCGACAAAGGCATGGCGGCCAGACAGTTTGCCAAGCGGTAGTGAATTGCTCTTAACGCCAACCAGCTCAGGTGTGATGATTTCGTAAGTCAATGGATTCTTAAGGACACCATCCTGATGGATACCGGACTCGTGAGAGAAGGCATTACCACCAACAACGGCCTTGTTTTTAGGAACTGGAATACCAGAGAAGCGAGAAACCATTTCTGACGTATTCATTGTTTCATCCAAAACAATATCACTAGTTGCTTTGAAGAAATCCTCACGAATCTTCAAAGCAACAGCTACTTCTTCAAGAGCAACATTACCTGCGCGTTCACCGATGCCATTAATAGTTCCCTGGACACGTCCAGCACCGTGTTTAATCGCTGTCAAAGTATTTGCAGTTGCCATACCGAGATCATCGTGACAGTGGACACCAAAGACAACTTTATGATCTGATTTAATATTTTCAGTCAAGTGATCAAAGATGCGTGCAAACTCTTCTGGAGTCGTAAAGCCAACTGTGTCAGGGATATTTATATAAGATGCACCTGCATCGACCGCTGTTTGAACAACTTGTAATAGGAAATCCAACTCTGTTCTAGTCGCATCTTCAGGAGAGAACTCGACAACCTCAAACTTAGAACGTGCATAAGAAACATGCTCCTTAATAGCTTCTAAAATCTCTTCCTTGCTCTTATTGAGTTTATACTTGCGGTGAATCGGACTGGTAGCGATAAAGACATGAATCTGTGGATACTTGGCATCCTTTAGCGCCTCATAACAAGCATCAATATCAGATTTTACAGAACGAGCTAATCCTGTCACTGCTGTTTTTTTCATAGCTTTAGCAATTTCTTGAACGGCTATAAATGAATCTGGACTAGCAGCCGGAAAACCAGCTTCAATTACAGAAATTCCCCATTTCTCCAGCTGTCTTGCAATGGAAACTTTTTCCTTGATTGAGAAGTTAACACCAGGTGTTTGTTCCCCATCACGAAGACTTGTATCAAAAAATTCAACTTTACGCATAAGAATTCCCCTTTTCCAAATATGGTTTTAAAAAAACATCTCGCTCAGAAACCCAAGCGA
>CALHBZ010000036.1 GCA_937930605.1 Streptococcus oralis | reverse complement strand
ACTTCTGCTTATGTGGGAGATACCTTGGTACCTTACTTTAAGGAAGTCTATGACGAGCGCAAATGGAACTTTAATGCCATTGCGACAACAGATATTGTAGCCAATCCAGAAATCTATCTGAAAAAAGATGTGGCAACTGTCCTTGTATCCTTTGCTCGTAGTGGGAATTCACCTGAAAGTGTGGCGACGGTTGATTTGGCTAAAGCCTTGGTGGATGACCTCTATCAAGTGACCATTACATGTGCTGTGGAAGGGAAATTGGCTCTTCAAGCTCATGGCGATGACCGCAATCTTTTGCTCTTGCAACCAGCGGCCTCTAATGACGCTGGCTTTGCCATGACTTCTAGTTTTACATCTATGATGTTGACAGCACTCTTGGTTTTTGACCCTACAGAATTTGCTGTTAAAGCTGAACGTTTTGAAGTTGTGATTAGCCTTGCCCGTAAGGTCCTAGATAACGCTGAAGATGTCAAAGAGTTGGTTGACCTCGACTTTAATCGTGTTATCTATTTGGGTGCAGGTCCTTTCTTCGGCCTTGCTCATGAAGCTCAGCTCAAGATTTTGGAATTAACAGCTGGTCAAGTTGCGACCATGTATGAAAGCCCAGTTGGCTTCCGTCACGGTCCAAAATCATTGATCAACGAAGATACCATTGTTTTGGTCTTTGGTACAACGACAGACTACACTCGCAAGTACGACTTGGACTTGGTTCGTGAAGTGGCTGGTGATCACATTGCTCGTCGTGTCGTGCTTTTGAGTGATCAAGCCTTTGGTCTTGAAAATGTCAAGGAAGTGGCCCTTGGTTGTGGCGGTGTCTTGAACGATATTTACCGTGTCTTCCCTTACATTGTTTATGCCCAACTCTTTGCCCTATTGACTTCACTCAAGGTAAAAAATAAACCAGATACACCGTCTCCTACAGGTACAGTAAACCGTGTGGTACAAGGTGTTATCATTCATGACTATCAAAAGTAAGGAAGTGTCTATGAGTAAATTACAATTAAGTCCCAATAAAGTAGCCTGCTTGAAAAAACTCTCTGACGAGAACGGCATTATCTCAGCTCTCGCCTTTGACCAACGTGGTGCTTTGAAACGCCTCATGGCTCAATACCAAACAGAGGAGCCAACAGTGGCTCAAATGGAAGAACTCAAAGTCTTGGTTGCAGATGAATTGACCAAATATGCATCATCTATGCTCCTTGACCCTGAGTACGGACTTCCAGCTACAAAAGCCCTTGATGCCAATGCTGGTCTTCTCCTTGCCTATGAAAAAACTGGTTACGACACAACTAGCACCAAACGCTTGCCTGACTGCTTGGATGTTTGGTCTGCAAAACGTATCAAGGAACAAGGCGCAGATGCAGTTAAGTTCTTGCTTTATTATGACGTAGACAGCGCTGACGAACTTAACCAACAAAAACAAGCCTACATCGAACGCATCGGTTCTGAATGTGTGGCGGAAGATATTCCATTCTTCCTTGAAATCTTGGCTTACGATGAAAAAATCGCTGACGCAGGTTCTGCAGAATACGCAAAAGTGAAACCACACAAGGTTATCGGTGCTATGAAGGTCTTCTCAGACCCACGCTT
>CALHBZ010000035.1 GCA_937930605.1 Streptococcus oralis | reverse complement strand
CATCCAAGTTTGACAAAGGTTCGTCCATCAAGAACACTTTTGCATCACGGACGATAGCACGCCCCATGGCAACACGTTGACGTTGACCACCAGAAAGGTCAGCAGGTTTACGATCCAAGAACTCTTTCAAACCAAGGATTGCAGCTGCTTCTTGAACACGTTTGTCGATGTCTTCTTTGCTGTATTTACGCAATTTCAAACCGAAAGCCATGTTGTCATAAACAGTCATGTGTGGGTAAAGAGCGTAGTTTTGGAATACCATGGCGATGTCACGGTCTTTTGGAGCTACGTCGTTGACAACCACGCCATCGATAGATGCAGTACCTTCTGTAATGTCTTCAAGACCAGCGATCATACGAAGAGTTGTTGATTTACCACATCCTGAAGGACCTACGAAAACGATAAATTCTTTGTCTTTGATATCCAAGTTGAAGTCTTCAACTGAGTAGTGTTCGCTGTTTGGATATTTTTTGTAAATGTTTTTAAGATTTAATTCTACCATGGAAGGTGAACTCCTTTTATATTTTGATAGTTTTATTATAAATGAAAACGCTTTATATTTCTATGGCAAGGTGACCAAAAAAATAAAAAAGTTCTGTGCAACTTGCACAAAACTTTAGAGAATATCTGGTAAAATCAACTGATAACACAAGGTGAGATCCGTCAACTCCTTCAACTGAAGCCCTGTCAATTCTTCCCATTTGTCAATCTTGTATTGGAGAGAATTGCGGTGCAGATAGAGTTGCTGGGCTGTTTTCGTTAAGACAGCACTGTTTTCCCAGAGAGAAAGAATAATTTCCTGAATCTGGTCCTGATCCATAATCATCTGATGCAGGCATTCTTTAATGACTCTCAGGTCCACTAGTCTTTCTCCCATACTCCAAAGATAGAGTTGTGAAAAGGTGTGTACACCTTGGTGACCTTGACGCCACCAAGTCTTAAACAAGTCCCGCTCTGCTTGGATTAAATCTGACAGGGGCTGATATCCAGTCTGTGACCAGATCTGACCTAACATGATAGATAGACGAAGACCAAAGTCGTACTCCACTGCCTCAATCGTATCGGATAAGATTGAGCGAACAGCGCTGTATTTATCTTGCTGGAGAACAAAAACATAGTCCTGAACTCCGACCTGCAACACTGTCTGGCAGTTAGGAAAGAGAGTCTGCATCATATCCAGCCAAGAAGCTAGATTCTCCTGTTGGGAATAGGATAGATGACAATAAACCAGCTGAATCTTTTTAAAAGTTTGAGGTGTCTGCCCCTTTCCCTCGATCAGATAGGAAAACCAAGGATTGAGCGAACGCGCCTGCTCCTGCTGGGTCAAAAGGGCAATTAACTGCTTTTCACGTTCAGTGAGATTGGTCTCTTCCAGTAAAATCCACTGCTGCGAAGACAGAGGAAGAGTAAGATATCCTGGCTTCTCTATCGGCTGATCTGAAATCTGTGCCTCATGAAACCAGTCTAGTAATTCTTTTGCAAGCATTTCTACTCCTCCACTTTTTGGATGCACCAAGAAATTAAGGTCTCTAGCCGCTCCACATTTTCAGTCAGATGGAGATAGCCCATGACCGCTTCAAAGCCAGTAGACATACGGTAAGTCACCACATCTGCATTTTTAGCCTTTGTGTGACTATTGGTATTGCGACCACGTTTATAGATTTCTTCTTCTTTTTCCGTCAGGACTTGCTCCTCCAACATAAGGGAAATCAGGCGAGCCTGAGCCTTGGCTGAGACATACTTGGTCGCCTCTTGGTGGAGTTTATTGGGCTTGGTCATGCCTTTGAGGATGAGGTGGCGGCGAATATACATGGAATAAACCGCATCTCCCTCAAAAGCTAGCGCAATTCCGTTAATGAGATTGACATCAATCACGAGTCCACCTCACTCCATCTTTTGTATCCAGTAGTTTAATGCCTTGAGCAGCCAGTTGGTCACGGATTTGGTCTGCTGTCGCAAAGTCACGATTGGCACGCGCTTCTTGGCGTTTTTGGATCAAGGCTTCAATCTCTGCATCCAAAACTTCCTCAACAAAGACAATTCCGAAGACTTCCAACATAGCCGCAAGAGTTTGCTTGATAGCTGCATCATAGTTACCTGAGTTAATCCACTTAGCCATTTCAAAGACTACTGTGATACCGTTGGCAGAGTTGAAATCCTCATCCATAGCTGCAACAAACTTATCTTTAAAGGCTTGTAACTCTTGAGCATCTACATTTCCGGTAAATGGTTGCTCGTAAGTATTTTTTAGATACTTGAGATTGGTCTCGGCATCGCGAACTGCCTTTTCCGTAAAGTTGATGGGTTTGCGGTAGTGTTGTGTTGCAAAGAAGAAACGAAGCACTTGGCCATCGATGGTTTTGAGGGCATCATGAACAGTGATAAAGTTTCCCAAGGACTTGGACATCTTGACATTGTCGATATTGACAAAGCCATTGTGCATCCAGTAATTGGCAAATGTCTTGCCTGTTTTGGCCTCTGACTGGGCAATTTCGTTGGTATGATGTGGAAACTCTAGATCAGCTCCACCGCCGTGGATATCAATGGTATCGCCCAAAATCTCTGTTGACATAACCGAACATTCGATATGCCAACCCGGACGGCCTGCTCCCCAAGGACTGTCCCAAGAAATCTCGCCTGGTTTGGCAGCTTTCCAGAGGGCAAAGTCCACAGGATTTTCCTTACGTGCCGTTTCTTCATCTGTACGACCTGAAGCACCCAGCTCCAAATCTTCCAAGGTTTTATTGGCTAATTTAGCATAGTTGTGAGATTTTTCCACACGGAAGTAAACATCCCCTTGACTCTCATAGGCAAAACCTTTTTCAATCAAGTCTTCCACAAAACGGATGATGTCCTCCATAAACTCTACTACACGCGGATGGCGAGTCGCAGGTTTCACGCCCAAGGCCGTCACATCCTCACGAAAGGCCGCGATGTACTTGTCCGCAACCTCCTGAGGTGTGATGCCTTCTTCCTTGGCGCGATTGATAATCTTATCATCTACATCTGTAAAATTGGAAATATAATTGACCTCAAATCCCCGATACTCAAAATAGCGACGAATGGTATCAAAAGCTACTGTTGAGCGGGCATTGCCGACGTGGATATAGTTGTAGACCGTAGGCCCACAGACATACATCTTAACCTTACCGTCTTCGATTGGGACAAATTCTCGCAAATCACGAGACATGGTGTCGTAAATTTTAATCA
>CALHBZ010000034.1 GCA_937930605.1 Streptococcus oralis | reverse complement strand
TTTCATCATAAGAAGTATCATAGTCCTTCTCTGTAAAATAGGAAGATTGATTTGTCTTTGTTGCAGTTGTTGTACTATTTGTCGTTGCATTGGTATTGGATGTAGCTGTTGACTGGGAACATGCTGCCATCAGCACCATTGCCGTTAAACTCGTTGCAAGTAGGGACCATTT
This sequence comes from Streptococcus oralis, assembly GCA_937930605.1. Lineage (GTDB taxonomy): Bacteria > Bacillota > Bacilli > Lactobacillales > Streptococcaceae > Streptococcus > Streptococcus oralis_CO. The sequence continues at coordinate 1,066 of CALHBZ010000034.1, read as the reverse complement.
TTTTGATTTCATACCTTTTTCCTCTCCTTCGTATGATATAGCTAGACAGTCTACAGAAGATTTCTGAAACGAAACTAAAACTTTTCTGAAAGTTTCCTTAAATTTAGTTTCGCTTAGTATTCTTTTGAAAGGGCTACTAGAAACAATTTGAGAATACTAAAATACCGTTAATCGTTTTTGAAACCAACATCCCCCAGTGCGATGTCTCCTTGACCAAGAAAGCCAGAAAGAAGAAAAATCTATAAGATTAGAGTTCATAAAAAGAACAGCCTGGGCTGTTCTTTTTAGTTTTCTTTTACTGGTATTTCCTTGATAACACGCGCAGGATTCCCAGCTAGAACAACATTGTCTCCAAAGGACTTGGTAATCACGGCCCCTGCTCCAGCGACGACATTATTTCCTAGTGTCACTCCAGGAAGGACAATGACGCCACCTCCAGCCCAGAAATTATCTCCGATGGTGATGGGCTTGCCGTATTCGACCCCTGAATTGCGTTCATACGGATCCAGTGGATGGAGTGGGGTTAAAAACTGACAGTTGGGACCAATCATGGCATTGTTACCGATGCGAATCGGACAAACATCCAGCATGATCAAATTCCAATTAGAATAAAAATTTTCCCCTAGATGGATATTTACTCCATAATCGACCACCAGACGTGGATTGACATAGAGATTTTCCCCAGTTGAACCAAACCAAGTCTTGATAATCTCCGCCCCTTTCAAGGGGTCTAGCTCCTGGTTGAAATCCGCCTGCTTCTGGCGTGCAGTCTGAGCGAGCGCACGCAACTCAGGGTCAAACGGATGATAGGGCTCTCCTGCTATCATTTTCTGGTATTCACTGGTCATCTTAGCACCTCACATTTACTTTGATGCCATCATATCAAAAAGACTTTGAAAGGTCAAGAATAGCTTGCTTTCCAGTCTCTCAAAACAAATCCCCATCCCAACTCAAAACAACTTGCTTGACAAAAGCTTTACTTCATGGTTTAATATACCCCATAAGGGTATATTTGGAGGTGCCTATGTTTCACTTATTATTTACAAAAATTGACAGTATTTCTACC
>CALHBZ010000033.1 GCA_937930605.1 Streptococcus oralis | reverse complement strand
GCGAGTGGTACTCTTACCTTTGCAATTGGAAACTAAGGAGGTTCTCCATGTTTCGTAAAATTTTGATTGCCAACCGTGGTGAGATTGCGGTTCGCATTATTCGAGCTGCGCGTGAATTAGGCATTGCGACTGTAGCAGTCTATTCAACTGCTGATAAGGAAGCTCTTCACACACTCCTAGCGGATGAAGCTATCTGTATCGGACCTGGTAAGGCGACAGAGTCTTATCTCAATATCAATGCGATTTTATCTGCAGCAGTTTTGACAGAAGCAGAAGCCATTCACCCAGGTTTTGGTTTTCTTAGTGAGAATTCCAAGTTTGCCACTATGTGTGACGAAGTAGGAATTAAGTTCATCGGTCCTTCTGGAGCTGTGATGGATACCATGGGAGATAAGATCAATGCGCGTGAGCAAATGATTAAGGCTGGGGTTCCAGTTATCCCAGGCTCTGATGGAGAAGTTCATACGGCTGAAGAAGCACTTGCAGTTGCAGAAAAAATTGGCTATCCAGTCATGCTTAAGGCATCGGCAGGTGGTGGTGGAAAAGGGATTCGTAAGGTTGAAAAGGCAGAAGACCTAGTCGCGGCCTTTGAGACAGCATCCAGTGAAGCCAAGGCCAATTTTGGAAATGGCGCTATGTACCTAGAGCGTGTGATTTATCCAGCTCGCCATATCGAAGTTCAAATCCTTGCTGACCAAGAGGGACATGTTGTCCATCTTGGTGAACGGGATTGCTCACTCCAACGGAATAACCAAAAGGTTTTAGAAGAAAGCCCATCTATTGCGATTGGCAAAACCCTTCGTCATGAAATTGGTGCTGCAGCCGTTCGTGCAGCAGAGTCTGTAGGCTATGAAAATGCAGGGACGATTGAATTTCTTCTCGATGAAGCGAGTGGCAATTTCTACTTCATGGAAATGAATACTCGTGTGCAAGTTGAACACCCAGTCACAGAGTTTGTTTCAGGTGTTGATATCGTCAAGGAGCAGATTCGCATTGCTGCCGGGCAACCTTTACCTTTCAAACAAGAAGATATCGTCCTACGAGGTCATGCTATCGAGTGCCGGATCAATGCGGAAAATCCTGCTTTTAACTTTGCTCCAAGTCCAGGTAAAATCACCAACCTCTATCTTCCAAGTGGGGGAGTTGGCTTGCGTGTGGACTCTGCAGTCTATCCAGGCTATACCATTCCCCCCTACTATGATAGTATGATTGCTAAAATCATTGTTCATGGGGAGAATCGTTTTGATGCCTTAATGAAGATGCAACGGGCACTTTATGAACTTGATATTGAAGGAGTGCAAACCAATGCAGACTTCCAGTTGGATCTGATTTCAGACCGCCGAGTTATCGCTGGTGACTACGATACTTCCTTCTTGATGGAAACTTTCTTGCCAAAATACCAAGAAAAAGAATAGACTTTCAAACAGTATGAGAACTAAAAGGGGGAGTTATGGCTCTATTTAGTAAAAAGGATAAGTATATTCGGATCAATCCCAACCGTTCCGTAAGACAGGCACCACAAGCCAAGCCTGAGGTTCCGGATGAACTCTTCTCCCAGTGTCCTGGTTGTAAACACACTATTTACCAAAAGGATCTCGGGAGCGAACGAATTTGTCCACACTGTAGCTATACTTTCCGTATTTCAGCCCAAGAGCGCTTGGATTTGACGATTGATTCTGATAGCTTTGTGGAGATGTTTACAGGTATTGAAACTCAAGATCCATTAAACTTTCCTGGCTACCAGAAAAAACTGGCTACTATGCGTGAAAAGACAGGTTTGGATGAAGCAGTATTGACTGGTACAGCTAGCATCAAGGGACAAAAAGTTGCCCTTGGGATCATGGATTCTAACTTTATCATGGCTTCTATGGGAACCGTTGTGGGTGAAAAAATCACGCGCTTGTTTGAGTATGCAACGGTAGAAAATTTACCAGTCGTACTCTTCACAGCTTCTGGTGGAGCCCGCATGCAAGAGGGAATCATGAGTTTGATGCAAATGGCTAAGATTTCTGCGGCGGTTCAACGCCATTCTAAGGCAGGCCTTTTTTACCTGACGATTTTGACGGATCCGACAACAGGTGGAGTGACTGCTTCCTTTGCCATGGAGGGTGACATTATCCTAGCAGAGCCTCAGAGTTTGGTTGGTTTTGCAGGGCGTCGTGTCATCGAAAATACAGTCCGTGAGACCTTGCCGGATGATTTCCAAAAAGCAGAATTTTTGCTTGAACATGGATTTGTTGATGCAATTGTCAAACGTAGAGAACTACCAGAAATAATTGCTAAATTAGTGAGATTGCATGGAGGAAGTCGCGGATGAATATTGCAAAAATAGTCAGAGAGGCACGCGAGCAAAGTCGCTTGACAGCCCTTGATTTTGCTAATGGCATCTTCGATGAGTTTATCGAATTGCATGGAGACCGTTCTTTCAGAGACGATGGTGCGGTCATTGGTGGAATTGGCTGGTTAGGTGACCAAGCGGTGACAGTTGTCGGTATCCAAAAGGGGAAGAGTCTTCATGATAACCTCAAACGGAACTTTGGGCAACCCCATCCAGAAGGCTATCGCAAGGCTCTTCGCTTGATGAAACAAGCAGAAAAATTTGGTCGTCCAGTTGTAACCTTCATCAACACTGCTGGAGCTTACCCAGGTGTTGGAGCTGAGGAACGTGGACAAGGGGAAGCAATCGCTCGAAACCTGATGGAAATGAGTGACCTCAAGGTTCCAATCATCGCGATTATTATCGGTGAAGGGGGGTCTGGAGGTGCATTAGCACTAGCCGTTGCTGACCGTGTCTGGATGCTGGAAAATTCGATCTATGCCGTACTCAGTCCAGAAGGCTTTGCCTCTATCCTTTGGAAGGATGGAAGCCGGGCTATGGAGGCAGCAGAGTTGATGAAAATCACTTCACACGAACTCTTAGAAATGGGAATCGTGGACAAGGTAATCTCAGAGGCAGGGCTCTCAAGTAAAGAAATGCTAGAATGCGTTAAAAATGAATTGCGAGCAGAGCTTGACCGCTTGCAAGGCTTAGCCTTGGAACAGCTACTCGAAGAACGTTACCAACGCTTTAGAAAATATTAAAAAGAAAGCTAGAACAATTTGTTCTAGCTTTTTTGATAACCGTGTTTAGAGGAAAAAAACGAATAAATAAGGTAAAATGATGACAACGGGTTAACAGTAGTGATTTTAATAGTAGAAATAGAAAGTTTCTTATTAGGAGGACAGTCATGAAAAAACGTACCTTACTTTGGCTAATTTTAGCACTTGTAATTTTTGGAGGAGGTGCATGGATGGCACAGGAAACAAATCTATTCGGAGGAGTATATCTTAGCCCACGAGCTAAGCAGATGGCTTATCTGAAGGAGCATGAAGAGGAGATAGCGAACTTTATAAAGTCTAGAAATCCTAAAGTCGAAAGTGTTCAATTTGATTGGGAAAGTATGGAAGTTGGTCAGGTAGGGAATGGAACTCCTCAAGGAGGAGGTTATATGCTAACATTTAAAGGGCGTATAAATAATATAAAGGAAAGTAGTTTTACTCTTGGATTTCCTTTGGATAATAACAGGGACTCCTTGCCTAACCTTGAGAGGATTTCTGAAATGCAACCGATAAGAGTTTTGAAAGGCAATGTATGGGAGATTTATGACTAACAGTAATTTAAAAAAATTTGATAACTTTTATGCGGATTTAGCTCAGTCGGCTGCTTAATTAGGAGAATAATCATGAAAAAACGTATCTTGCTTTGGCTCATTTTAGCCTTTGTAGTATTTGTAGGAGGCGCATGGATGGCACAGGAAACAAATCTATTTGGCGGAATAACTCTGAGCCCACGGGCTAAGCAGATGGCTTATTTGAAGGAGCACGAAGAAGAGATTAAGGAGTTTGTAAAATCTTTAAATCCTAAAGTCGAATCGGTTCAGATTGCTTGGGAAGAAACACGCTGGGAAGAGATAGGAAATGGTACACCACAAGGGTGGAGGGAAAGTTATTCGAGTTTTCGGTGGCTTTAACCAAATTAAAGATTCCAGTTGGAGTGTTTTAGTTTATATAAAAGATGGAAAGGCCAATGAAGAAGATTTTATTGAAGGAATCGGAAGTGAGGCTCCATTGCGTGTAGGAGGAAGAGGTTTTGACTAATAGTAATTTAAGAACCTTTGAGGATTTTTATGCAAATTTAGCACAGTCGGCTTAATTAGGAGAATAATCATGAAAAAACGTACCTTGCTTTGGTTAGTTTTAGCTCTTGTAGTATTTGGAGGAGGAGCATGGATTGCACAAGAGACAAATCTATTTGGAGGAATAACTCTGAGCCCACGAGCTAAGCAGTTGGTTTATCTGAAAGAGCATGAAGAGGAGATTAAGAAATTTGTAAAGTCTAAAAATTCAAAGATTGAATCTGTTCAGATGGATTGGAATAGTTTAACTGTTGAACAGATAGGGAATGGAACTCCACAAGGTGGAGGTTATAATCTATCAGTGAAGGGGTCTTTTAATTATATAAAGAATTCTGATTTTACAGTAGATTTTCCGCTAGAAAATGAGAATGCTATTCCTTCAATAGATTTAATTGGAATGCTAAATCCACCTAGTGTATTAAAAAATGGAGGATGGGACAAGTATGACGGGTAGTAATTTAAAAGATTATAACAACTTTTATGTAAATTTAGCACAGCCGGCTTAATTAGGAGGACAGTCATGAAAAAACGTACTTTACTTTGGCCGGTTTTAGCCCTTGTAGTATTTGGAGGAGGAGCATGGATGGCACAGGAAACAAATCTATTCGGAGGAATAACTCTGAGCCCACGTGCTAAGCAGTTGGCTTATTTGAAAGACCATGAAGAAGAGATGGCGAACTTTATAAAGTCTAGAAATCCTAAAGTCGAAAGTGTTCAATTTGATTGGGAGAGTATGAAAGTAGAAAATATAGGAAATGGTACCCCTCAAGGTGGGGGATATATTATAACATTGGATGGAAAAATAAATAATAATGAGGATACTGAATTTACAATTGGTTTCCCTATAGAATATAATAGCAATAGTATTCCAAATATTAAGAAAATTTCTGAAATGCAACCGATAAGAGTTTTGAAAGGCAATGTATGGGAGATTTATGACTAACAGTAATTTAAAAACCTTTGATAATTTTTATGCGGATTTAACATTATTCCTCGTTGCCTATTAACTTCGAATACTTGCTAAAAGTATTTTTGATATAATAGGTTTAGAATCCACGTTTAAGGAGGACAGTCATGAAGAAACGTACCTTGCTTTGGCTAGTTTTAGCACTTGTAATTTTTGGAGGAGGAGCATGGATGGCACAGGAAACAAATCTATTCGGAGGAATAACTCTAAGCCCACGAGCTAAGCAGTTGGCTTATTTGAAAGACCATAAAGAAGATATGGCTGATTTTGTAAAGTCTTTAAGCCCTAAAGTTGAAAGTGTTCAGTTTGATTGGGATAGTATGAAGGTTGGTCAAGTAGGAAATGGAACTCCACAAGGTGGAGGCTATATGTTGACACTTAGAGGAAAGGTAAATAATAATGATAAGACGAAATTCATGGTTGGATTTTCTTTAGACAATGATGCAAACAGTATACCAAAGGAATTTGGAATTTATGAAATGCAGCCTATAAGAATTTATAGGGATGGGGGATGGTATTATTATGACTAATAGTAATTTAAAAACCTTTGATAATTTTTATGCGGATTGAACATTATTCCTCATTCTCTATTGACTTCGAATACTTGCCAAAAGTATTTTTTTTTACATTCATGATATAATATACTTAGATTCCGCTATATGGGAGGAAAGAAATGAAAAAACGTACTTTAGTTTGGCTAATTTTAGCACTTGTAATTTTTGGAGGAGGAGCATGGATGGCACAAGAGACAAATTTATTTGGAGGAGTATTTCTTAGTCCGCGAGCCAAGCAGTTGGCTTATTTAAAGGAGCATGAAGAAGAGATTGTAAAATTCGTAAAGTCTAAAAATTCAAAGATTGAATCTGTTCAGATGGATTGGAATAGTTTAACTGTTGAACAGATAGGGAATGGAACTCCACAAGGTGGAGGTTATAATCTATCAGTGAAGGGTTCTTTTAATTATATAAAGGATTCTGACTTTACAATAGATTTTCGATTAAAAACTAAAAATGATGTACCTTCAATAGAACGGATTGGCATGTACAATCCCCCTAGAGTGTTAAAAAATGGAGGTTGGGACAAGTATGACGGATAGTAATTTAAAAGATTATAACAACTTCTATGCGGATTTAGCACAGTCGGCTTATAGAGGGAGGCCAAATACTTTATCACGCTATAATAATGCTGTAAACTGGACTTTAATAGATTATTCACAAGATATAGATGACGATGGTAAAATCATCCCTGGAGGTAAAAAACTTCCTCATGACGGTAAAGTCTACTTGCAACCAGATCCTGATTTGCGAGATACTTATAAAGTCACATCGGTACCAGTTCCTGATACGAATGGGATGAGGCAGGATATTCATCACAAACGCTATCAAAAAGGACTCTTAACGGATGAGAAAGCTGGTTTTAATGCCTACTACTTAACGGATACGCCAACCTTGAGTAAAGACACTAAGAAGACCTATATGACCATCCGAGGAAGTGATGCCATCAGTATAGAAAATTGGAACGACTGGGTTGAGAACGATGCCCAGTTTGCTCTCAACCACATTCATACACCGCAAGCCAAGTTAGCGACGGCAGGTATGAAAGCTAAAATCGCAGAGATGCGCGAAAAAGCTCCGCAAGCTACAATGGACATCACAGGTCATTCCCTAGGAACCATTGTCTCTGCGCAAGGGGTAGCTGGCCTCACTGATGAAGAACTGGAGAAAATCGGAAAAGTTGTTCTTTTTGACGGTCCAGACACGACAAAGAGCTTAAAGAAAATGGGCCTCAGCGATGAGA
>CALHBZ010000032.1 GCA_937930605.1 Streptococcus oralis | reverse complement strand
GGCTCCAACTCTACCTTGGTAAAGGGAGTCAATAATTCGATTGCCATAGGCTCGTCTTCCTTTAATTCTCTGTAAAAACAGTTTCTTGGAGTTTCAGTCTTAGATTTCTTTAACTTTTTTAGAAATCTTGCGATTTTCTTTCTTGCTGGATTGTTTAAATAAGATCAAGATGCGTCCGATTTTTTGGACTGTATCCACACCAATTTCTTCTTCCAAGATTTCAGCTACTTCGTGGATGTTCTCATCTGTGTTTTGTAAGAGAGTAACCTTGATCAATTCACGCGCGTCAAGAGCTTGACGGACGCTGGTCTTGATTTGGTCGTTGAGACCATTTTTTCCAATTTGGATGATGGGTTTGAGGGTGTGTGCCTGGCTGTTGAGGAAGGCACGTTGTTTTGATGTTAATGACATAATTTCTTTAAAAGAGTTTCTTTTAATACTTTTCTGAAGTGGTGACGGACGTCAGCAAAGTCCTTCGGACTTTCATGACTAAAATTTGAGCCTAAGGTCTCAAATTTTCCGCAGTTGGTACAACTCCTTGTACCAACTGACACCACGGCGAAAAATATTCTCTACGGGCTCGCAACGCTCGCCTTAATAAAGACAACCCTTTCCTTTCTACGTTTAAATAATTGCTTTTCGTGTGACGACTGCGACGCCTTCTGGTGCCCAGACGGCGACTTTGGCAGTGCCTGTTACTCGGATCCAGCCTAGTCCTGAGATGACCAGGTCAGTCTTGTCCTTGATGCTAAAGACATGTTGGACTAGTTTGGGAAAATCTTCTTTTTCTTTACTATTTGGTGGTGTGAGAAGGGTTCCGAGGTGCTTGTCGTAGAAAGCACTAGCCCCTTCTAGCTTGGTACGATGAAGTTTGAGTTCATTATCAAAGAAGGCTGTAAAACCTTGCTTTTCTCCTGCAATAAAGTCAAAGCGTCCAAGACCACCTAGAAACAGGGTTTGCTCCGGATTGAGCTGATAGGTTTTAGGCTTGATTTCCTTTTTAGGGCTGACATACTTGAGGTTTTTAGCCGTCAAGTAGTGAGCCATCTGGTGGCGATGGATAATCCCCGGTGTATCATAGATATAAGATCCGTCGTCAAGCGGAATCTCAATCTTGTCCAAGGTTGTCCCTGGGAAGCGCGAAGTCGTAATGACATTCTGGTCACCCGTGATTTCTTGGATAATGGCATTGATAAGGGTTGACTTTCCAACATTGGTCACACCAACCACGTAGACATCACGGCCCTTACGGTAATGCTCGATTTTGTCAATGACTTCCTTGATGGCATGCTTGTTTTGGGCTGAAGTTAGGACGACATCTACTGGACGAAGTCCTTCTTCGTGGGCACGTTCCATGAGCCACTGGCTAATCTTGCCCGGTTTAACAGACTTGGGCAGGATATCTTTTTTATTTCCGACCAAGAGAACATCATTGCCCGATACAAAGCGTGGCAAGCCTGGGATGACAGAGCCATTAAAGTCAAAGATATCAATGACATTGACTACCAAGGCGTCACTGTCTCCTACCTCGTGCAAGAGCTTGAGGAAATCATCGTCTGTCAACTGGACATCTGTGATTTCATTGTAGTGACGGAGACGGAAACAGCGTTGGCAATAGACTTCGCCAGTCTCCAACCCTTTTTCGAGTGCCGATTGGGGAGTAAATCCAAGACCAGTCTTGTCTGTCGTCTGAATGGTTGCTCCACAACCAATACAGAGAATTTCTTCCATAGTTAAATTCCTTTTTTATATGTAATCGGTCCGTACTTTTCGGTAATTTGTTTCATGACACGGCGCTCACGAGCTCGGTTGATCTGCGTCTTAATAGAGTCATGTTGGACCAAGGGTTTGACTAAGATTGAGCGAATACCTGCACGATGGGCTGCTCGTATATCTGTCATAAGTTGATCGCCGACCATGACCACTTCATTTTTCTCATAGTGGAATTCTTTCATGGCACGGTCTATTCCAAATGTGAAAGGTTTCAAGGCCCAATAAACGTAATCAATTCCAAATTTCTCAACTGCACGTTGGACCCGTTTTTTGGTATTATTTGAGACGACGATGATGCGAATACCTGCATCCCGGAGGTCATGTAGCCATTGCTTCATCTCTGGCGTCCCATCAGGATTGTTCCAAGCAATGAGGGTATTGTCCAAATCGACCAAAACAGCCTTGATTCCGTGCGCCTGCAGACTTGGAACTGTCAGATCATAGACTGCTTCCACAGCAAAATCTGGCATATAGTTTTCAATCGCCATTCTGACTCCTTTTCTTAACTATTTTTCGCAATTTTTCTTAAAATCAATGACAAAACCAGCCATAAGATCACACTAGCCAAGCTGATGTAGACCCAAGCATAGGGCTCGTCTGTAAAGGGGAGGGGAACATTCATCCCGAAAAAGCCCGTCACTACTGCCAAAACAGCTAGCAAGACTGAAATGATGGTCAAGGTTGTCAAGTTATCATTCAGGTTATTATTCAGAATGTTGTTGTAAGAGGCTGATAGTTGTTGGAGAACTTGAGAAATCAAGTCTGTCATGGATACCAGCTGATGAGCCTCAATCATGGCATCATCAAACTGTTCTCTCTCAACCTCGTTAAAACTGCGATA
>CALHBZ010000031.1 GCA_937930605.1 Streptococcus oralis | reverse complement strand
GAGGTGAAGTCATATGGTAAGCATCACAGGTATTTCCATAACCAACTACTTCAGCTAAGATGGTCGCTCCACGTTTTTCAGCATGTTCAAGACTCTCAAGAACCAACATTCCAGAACCTTCTCCCATGACAAAACCATTACGGTCTTTGTCAAATGGAATAGAAGCACGAGTTGGATCTTCTGTAGTTGATAGGGCAGTCAAAGCTTGGAATCCAGCAATGGCAAAAGGAGTGATTGATGATTCTGATCCACCAACTAGCATGACATCTTGGAAACCAAACTTGATTGAACGGAAGGCATCCCCAATCGCATCATTTGATGAAGCGCAGGCTGTATTGATTGATTTACAGATACCGTTTGCTCCAAAGCGCATGGCAACATTTCCTGAAGCCATATTTGGCAAAGCTTTTGGAAGCGTCATTGGTTTAACACGTTTTGGACCTTTTTCATGAAGACGGATAACCTGATCTTCGATTTCTTTGATACCTCCAATACCTGAAGCAACGATGACACCAAAACGATCTTTATCGATTGCTTCTACATCAAGATTAGCATGTGTCACCGCTTCTTGAGCTGCATACAGGGCATACAAAGAATAGTTATCAAAACGGTTGATATCTTTTTTGACAAAGTATTTATCAAATGGAAAATCTTGAATTTCTGCTGCATTGTGCACAGCAAATTCGCTGTGGTCAAACTTAGTGATTTCTCCAATTCCAATTTTCCCAGTTTGCAAACTATTCCAAAATTCTTCTGGAGTATTTCCGATAGGAGAGGTCAATCCGTAACCTGTTACTACAACTCGATTTAGTTTCATCTGTCTTACCTATATCTTTCTTTTTCTACATGCTAAGTCCGCCATCAACAGCGAGAACTTGTCCAGTCAAATAATCTTGTTGGGCTAAAAAGACCGTGGCGTCCGCGATATGGTCCGCCTGGCCAAACTGTTTCATAGGGATTTGCGCAAGTGTTGCTTCCTTGACCTTATCAGACAAAACGGCAGTCATATCTGATTCAATCATTCCTGGCGCAAGAGCATTTACACGTACATTGCGATTGGCTACTTCACGTGCAACTGACTTAGTGAAACCAATCAAACCAGCCTTGGAAGCTGCATAGTTTGCTTGACCGATATTTCCCATCAAACCAACCACACTCGACATATTGATGATAGCACCTTCACGCGCCTTAATCATCTGTTTCAAGACTGCTTGAGTCATGTTAAAGGCCCCTGTCAAGTTGATCTTAATCACTTTTTCAAAGTCTTCCTCGGTCATCTTAAGCATGAGCGTATCTTGAGTGATCCCAGCATTGTTGACCAAGACATCGACAGAACCGAGTTCTGCAATCGCTTGATCTACCATACGTTTGGCATCTGAAAAGTCTGAAACATCACCCAAGATCGGTACCACTTTGACACCGTAGTTTGAAAACTCAGCCAGCAATTCTTCTGAGATTGCTCCGCGACTATTCAAGACTACATTGGCACCCAGTTGAGCAAATTTGTGAGCAATGGCAAGCCCAATACCCCGACTTGAACCTGTAACAAAGATATTTTTATTTTTTAGTTGCATTCTGTTCTCCTGTTTCCTGTTGTATTTTGTGGGAGAAGGGATCACTAGTTTCCTAGTAGAGCATCCAAACTTGCCAAATCTTCGACATTGGCTAGTTGAGCTGTTTTATCAATCTTTTTGACAAAGCCTGACAGGACTTTCCCCGGACCGATTTCAATGAAGTTGGTCACGCCAGCATTCTGCATCACTGCGATACTCTCATAGAAACGAACAGGTTCTTTCACCTGACGCGTCAAGAGCTCTTGGATTCGGTCTTTTTCCATGATTGCAGCTTCAGTATTACCTACTAGAGGACAGTTAAAGTCTGAGAAACTAATCCCCTCAAGAGCCCCAGCTAGCTGTTGGCTAGCTGGCTCTAGAAGGGCTGTGTGGAAAGGACCCGACACATTTAGGGGGATCAATCGTTTGACTCCTGCTTCCTGCAAGAGTTGGACTGCACGATCAACCGCAGCTACCTCTCCACCGATAACGATTTGGCTTGGAGTGTTGTAGTTAGCTGGAGTGACTATACCGACTTCAGAAGCTGTTTTACAAGCTTCCTCTATCACATCTACTGGAGTATTGAGGACGGCTACCATTTTACCAGAACCAGCTGGCGCAGCCTCTTCCATATAAGCTCCGCGCTTAGAAACCAAGGCAACTGCCTCTTCAAAGTCCAAGGCTCCGCTAGCTACTAAAGCAGAATATTCCCCAAGAGACAATCCTGCTACCATATCTGGCTGATAGCCCTTTTCTTTCAATAGTCGGTAGATGGCAACCGAAGTCGCTAAAATTGCTGGTTGCGTATAGCGAGTCTGGTTTAACTTAGTTTCTTCCTTATCAATCAAGTCACGAAGGTCATAACCCAAAACCTGACTGGCTTGGTCAATGGTTTCCTTGACGATAGGATAGCGATCATAGAGATCACGCCCCATCCCTAGATACTGAGCACCTTGACCCGCAAATAGAAAGGCTGTTTTAGTCATTTCTTACAACTCCTGCCCAACGAGAGGCTTCTTCCTGAATTTTCTTGGCAGCGCCATAATATAAATCTTTTAGGATTTCTTCGACAGTTTCCTCTTTAGAAACCAAACCTGCAATCTGACCTGCCATGACAGATCCACCTTCTACATCTCCATGAACAACGGCTTTAGCAAGAGCACCAGCTCCCATTTGCTCAAATATTTCTAAATCTGGATTTTCTTGTTTAAAGGCATCTTTTTCAGCCTGCTCAAAGTCACGTGTCAACTGGTTTTTAATGGCACGAACAGCATGACCAAAGTGTTGAGCTGAAATAGTCGTATCGATATCACGTGCTTTTAAGATTTTTTCTTTATATTTTGGATGGGCGTTAGATTCCTTAGCTACTACGAAACGCGTACCAACTTGAACAGCCTCAGCACCAAGCATAAAGCCTGCAGCGACACCCTCACCGTCCGCAATTCCTCCAGCTGCAATAACTGGAATTGAGACAGCTGCAGCCACTTGACGAACCAAGGTCATCGTTGTTAATTTCCCAATATGCCCACCGGCTTCCATTCCTTCTGCAATAACAGCATCTGCACCAATTTTTTCCATGCGTTTTGCCAAAGCAACACTTGGAACAACAGGAATAACTGTAATTCCTGCATCATGGAAACGAGTCATGTATTTACTTGGATTTCCAGCACCAGTTGTAACCACCTTAACCCCTTCTTCAATCACGAGATCAACGATGTCTTCTACAAAAGGTGACAAGAGCATGATGTTGACACCAAAAGGTTTATCCGTAAGTGATTTGATTTTATCGATATTAGCCTTTACGATCTCTTTAGGTGCATTTCCACCACCGATAATCCCTAGACCACCAGCTTTTGATACTGCACCAGCCAAGTCACCATCAGCAACCCAGGCCATTCCTCCTTGAAAAATAGGATAATCAATGTTCA
>CALHBZ010000030.1 GCA_937930605.1 Streptococcus oralis | reverse complement strand
ATGATTGAGGGAGAAAACTGTACCGTTCATGTGGCTAGTACAGATAAAACGGTATCTGGAACTATCCTCATCCACCAGACTTCTTGCCATGTCTACAAAGATGCAGGAACTGCTGAACGCACTCAGGACAATATGGAAGTGCGTTTGGATGAAAAAGTGACCAATGAAAAAGAAACGCGTGCCTTGGGCATCGAGGTTGGAGACTTTATTAGTTTCGATCCGCGAACAGTTGTGACGGAAACTGGTTTTATCAAGTCTCGCCATTTGGATGATAAGGTCAGCGCAGCAATTTTGCTCAATCTCCTTCGAGTTTATAAAGAAGAGAAGATTGACTTGCCAGTAACAACCCATTTTGCTTTTTCAGTCTTTGAAGAAGTGGGACACGGTGCTAACTCCAATATTCCTGCTCAAGTAGTGGAGTATCTAGCTGTAGATATGGGTGCAATGGGGGATGACCAGCAGACGGATGAGTACACAGTGTCTATCTGTGTCAAAGATGCTTCGGGTCCTTATCACTTTGAATTCCGTCAACATTTGGTAGCCTTGGCTAAAGAGCAAGATATTCCATTTAAGCTGGATATCTATCCATTTTACGGTTCGGATGCTTCAGCAGCCATGTCAGCAGGTGCAGAGGTCAAGCACGCCCTCCTTGGAGCTGGTATTGAGTCTAGTCACTCTTATGAACGTACTCATGTCGATTCTGTAGTTGCGACTGAGCGTATGGTTGATGCCTATCTCAAGAGCGCATTGGTAGACTAATATGTGCTTGATTTGTCAAAGAATTGAATGGATCAAGGCAGGGGAAAATCCCTACTTTGTCAAAGAACTAGATACAGGCTATGTGGTTATTGGAGACCACCAATACTTTAGGGGTTATACCTTGTTTTTAGCAAAAGAACATGTCACAGAACTTCACCAAATGGAGAATCCTGTAAAACTTCGTTTTCTAGAGGAAATGAGTTTGGTTCAAGAAGCAGTCGCCAAAGCATTCGAAGCTAAAAAGATGAATATTGAACTCCTAGGAAATGGCGATGCCCACGCTCACTGGCACCT
>CALHBZ010000029.1 GCA_937930605.1 Streptococcus oralis | reverse complement strand
GACTCCCATCATGCTTATAACTTTGAATTGTAATAAAGTCGCCTTCTTTTGGAAGTTTCATAACTAACCAACTTTCTACAATTTATAAGTTTATCGTTTACTATTATATCATAAATTGGTCTAATTTTTTTGAATTTTACACGAAAATGTTAAAGATATTCTCTGAGAGCGCTGGCTATATCCGAAAAGTCATAGCCTTTTCTAGCTAAAACTTGGGTCAAACGTTGCTTTAGTTCGTATCCTTCATATTTACGAGCATACTTGGCATATTGTTTGTCTAGCTCTTTAAAAATGAGTTCCTGGGTCGTTTCTTGGTCAACTTGACTATCCAAGCCATCAAAGGCACTTTTAGCATCAGAATAGGAGAAGCCCTTGTTGGTCAAGTTTTGGATAATCTTTTCTTGCAAAGCGCGCACAGGAAGTTTTCCGGTGTATTTTTTAAGCAGTTTCTCAGCTACACGTTGAGCAACTTCTGTATAGTCAAAATCCTTTAGAACACCTTCAATAGTTGATTTAGCAACTCCTTTTCGAGACAGTTTTTGAGTTAGTAAATAGGGGCCTTTATCTCCAGAAAGTTGATTGGCATTGATGATGGAATAAGCATACTGATGGTCATTAATCCAGTTATCTTCTTTTAGATTAGCGATAACTTGACTAGCGATTGTATCTTCAATATCATACTTTTTCAGATACTCTTTGACTTCCTTTTCGGTACGGGCCTTGAAGGATAGATGGTAGAGAGCAAGATTTTTGCCATAAGATAACTGGGCAAAGTCCTGAATCTCGGTCAGTTCCTCATTGCTAATGACCTTACCTCGAGACAGCATAAAACGGACAATGGTATCCTCTGTTATATAAGAGGTTTCTTGATTATCTAGCTCCATTAAGTAGAGGCGTTTTTTCTTTTCAAGTTTTGTGATTTTCATAGTTCTATTATACCCTAAAATGTGATAAGATAGGGGTATGAATCTGAAAGTCAAACAAAAAATACCTTTAAAAATCAAGCGGATGGGCATCAATGGTGAAGGAATCGGTTTTTACCAGAAAACCCTTGTTTTTGTGCCTGGCGCCCTCAAGGGAGAAGATATCTATTGTCAGGTTACTTCTATTAAACGCAACTTTGTTGAAGCTAAATTGCTAAAGGTTAATAAGAAGTCTAAATTTCGAGTGGTACCAGCATGTACGATTTATAATGAATGTGGTGGTTGCCAAATCATGCACCTTCACTATGATAAACAGTTAGAGTTTAAAACGGATTTGCTCCACCAAGCCTTGAAAAAATTTGCTCCTGCAGGATATGAAAACTATGAAATCCGTCCAACTATCGGAATGCAGGAACCAAAGTACTACCGTGCTAAGTTGCAATTTCAGACTCGAAAATTCAACAATCAGGTCAAAGCAGGCTTATATGCACAAAACTCTCATTACCTTGTCGAGTTGAAGGATTGCTTGGTTCAAGATAAGGAAACCCAAGTGATTGCGAATCGCCTAGCTGAGCTTCTCACTTACCATCAAATCCCTATCACCGATGAGAGAAAAACGCTAGGTGTTCGCACTATCATGGTACGTCGAGCAAGAAAAACTGGACAAGTCCAGATTATCGTCGTCACAAATCGCCAGCTTAATTTAAATCAACTAGTCAAAGATCTAGTCAAGGATTTTCCAGAAGTCGTCACAGTTGCGATCAATACAAATACAGCAAAAACAAGTGAAATCTATGGTGAAAAGACGGAAGTTATCTGGGGCCAAGAGAGTATTCAAGAAGGAGTACTCGACTATGAGTTTTCTCTCTCCCCCCGTGCCTTCTATCAGCTTAATCCTGAGCAAACCGAAATTCTCTATAGTGAAGCGGTTAAGGCTCTTGATGTTAGCGAAGAAGATCATCTGATTGATGCTTATTGTGGTGTCGGGACGATTGGATTCGCCTTTGCAAAGAAAGTCAAAACTCTTAGAGGTATGGATATTATCCCAGAAGCCATTGAAGATGCCAAGCGAAATGCTCGAAGAATGGGATTTGACAATACCTATTATGAAGCAGGTACAGCTGAAGATATTATTCCCCGCTGGTATCAAGAGGGATATAGGGCTGATGCCCTGATAGTCGACCCTCCTAGGACGGGTTTAGACGACAAATTATTAGATACGATCCTAACCTATGTACCGGAAAAAATGGTTTATGTATCTTGCAATGTATCGACATTAGCTCGAGATTTGGTTAAACTAGTAAAAGTTTATGATCTCCAGTATATCCAGTCAGTCGATATGTTCCCACACACTGCACGGACAGAAGCAGTCGTTAAGTTAGTGAAGAAAAGAAAAAATCAAATTCACTGAAAAAGTTCTTGACAAAGTGGAAAAAGTGGGTATAATAGAAAGAGTTGAAAAGCTCAGGTCCGTTGGTCAAGGGGTTAAGACACCGCCTTTTCACGGCGGTAACACGGGTTC
>CALHBZ010000028.1 GCA_937930605.1 Streptococcus oralis | reverse complement strand
GAAGCTCGTAAGGCAGTCGTTGCTAAGTTGGAAGAAATCGGTGCCCTTGTTAAAATCGAAAAACGTGTTCACAGCGTTGGTCACTCAGAGCGGACTGGTGTAGTGGTTGAACCACGCTTGTCTACGCAATGGTTCGTCAAGATGGACCAATTGGCGAAAAATGCCATCGCCAACCAAGACACAGACGACAAGGTAGAATTCTACCCACCTCGTTTCAACGATACCTTCCTCCAATGGATGGAAAATGTCCACGACTGGGTAATTTCTCGTCAGCTCTGGTGGGGTCATCAAATCCCTGCTTGGTACAATGCTGAGGGTGAAATGTACGTCGGTGAAGAAGCTCCAGAAGGTGACGGATGGACTCAGGACGAAGACGTCTTGGATACTTGGTTCAGTTCTGCCCTCTGGCCATTCTCAACCATGGGCTGGCCTGATGTCGACTCAGCAGACTTCAAACGCTACTTCCCGACTTCAACCTTGGTAACAGGTTATGACATCATCTTCTTCTGGGTGTCTCGTATGATCTTCCAATCCTTGGAATTCACTGGTCGTCAGCCATTCCAAAACGTTCTGATTCACGGTCTCATTCGTGACGAGCAAGGACGTAAGATGTCTAAATCTCTCGGTAACGGGATTGACCCAATGGATGTCATCGAGAAATACGGTGCCGATGCTCTTCGTTGGTTCCTTTCAAATGGTTCTGCCCCAGGGCAGGACGTGCGCTTCTCTTACGAGAAAATGGATGCTTCATGGAACTTCATTAACAAGATTTGGAACATCTCTCGCTACATCCTCATGAACAATGAAGGATTGACTCTTGAGCAAGCAACTGCCAATGTGGAAAAAGTTGCCAATAAAGAAGCTGGAAACGTTACAGACCGCTGGATTCTCCACAACCTCAATGAAACCATCGGCAAGGTTACTGAAAACTTTGATAAGTTCGAGTTTGGTGTAGCTGGACACATCCTCTACAACTTTATCTGGGATGAGTTTGCGGACTGGTACGTTGAGTTGACTAAGGAAGTCCTTTATAGCGATAACGAAGAAGAGAAAGTCATCACACGTTCTGTTCTCCTTTACACTTTGGACAAAATCCTTCGTCTCCTTCACCCAATCATGCCATTCGTGACAGAGGAAATCTTTGGACAAATCTCAGAAGG
>CALHBZ010000027.1 GCA_937930605.1 Streptococcus oralis | reverse complement strand
CCTTCTACTTCTCTGAAGAGATTCTCTCGCAGGAATACCACAAAAAATCTATCGTAGTCAGCGACCGTGCCACCCTCTTTAATCTCTTGATTGGTTTGGATGGTTACACGATTGCAACAGGGATTTTGAACAGCAACCTTAACGGAGACAATATCGTTTCCATTCCACTGGACATAGACGATCCCATTGAACTAGTCTATATCCAACATGAAAAAACCAGCCTATCCAAAATGGGCGAACGCTTTATCGAGTATCTACTTGAAGAAGTTCAGTTTGATAGTTGATAAACCATCAGACATATTTTATAATATTTCTTAGAAAATAATGATTGGAGAATATCGTTAAAAAAGTTTATATTGGCAAGTGCTGTTGTCCTTTCAATAGCAGGATTGGCACAAGCACCTATCTACGCAGAGGAAAGCAATGCTAATCCTCCTGCTACCACCGAACAAAGCAACTCTAAGGAAGATAAGAAAGATCTTTCAATTAAAAATGAAGAGGAGACTGCAACACTTCCAAAAGACAAGGCAAAAGAAGAAGCCCCTAAAAAAGAAGGATGGCAGGAAGAAAACAAACACTGGCGTTTCTATGAAAATAATCAGCCTGTCCTCAAATGGAAAAAAATTCAAGATAAGTGGTACTATTTTGACCAAGAGGGAAATCGACTCAATGATACCATCTTTGATGGCTATGTTCTCAATAAAGACGGGGTCATGGTAGAAAATGGCTGGGTAGCTCTTGAGGGTAAATGGTACTACGTCAGTGAGTCTGGAAAAATCATCCAACAAACATGGAAAAAAATCGGAGGAGTTTGGTACTACTTTGACAAAGATGGTGTCATGCTCAGTCAGACAATCGTTGATGGTTATCTCCTTACCAAAAGCGGGGCTATGGCGGAGAATGGCTGGATAAAGGTTGACCAAAATTGGTATTATGTCACACCATCTGGCAGAATCTCGCAAGACAAATGGGAGAAAATCAACAGTTCATGGTATTATTTTGACAAAAACGGCGTGATGCTCAGCAAAACGACCGTTGGTGCTTACCTTCTCGGCAGTAGCGGGGCTATGGCAGAAAACTCCTGGGTGAAGATTGACCAAAATTGGTATTACGCTAATGAATATGGGAAATATAGCCAAGACAAATGGGAGAAAATCAAGGGAACTTGGTATGCTTTTGAACAAAATGGAGTCATGCTTTCCAATAAATGGAAAGGAAGCTACTACCTCAAATCTAGTGGAGCCATGGCTGAAAAAGAGTGGATCTTTGATAAGGCCTACAACAGTTGGTTCTATCTAAAAGCTAATGGGACCTACGCGGCTCGTGAATGGATTGGAGCCTACTATCTCAAGTCTGGTGGCTATATGGCCAAGAATGAGTGGATTTACGACGACTATTACAAGGCTCGTTACTATTTGGACGATAGCGGACATTATGTTTCAGGAACCTACAAGATAGATGGAAAGGAACATTTGTTCCAAAAATACGGCCAATGGATTTCTGAAGTCTCAACAGAAGGTGGATTTGTAAAAGGCCAATACAGTAAAACTATCTTCCTAGATCCTGGACATGGCGGTCGGGATTCCGGTGCCTTTTATTACAATGTCGCTGAAAAAGATCTCAACATACAGATTTACCGTAAACTTCGTGCTAAGTTAGAAGAACTAGGCTACAAGATCCTCACTTCTCGTGATAGTGATATTGACGTTGACTTTGTTACCGAACGTTCTCGTATGGTTAATAAGACCAACTCTGACATCTTTATCAGTATTCACTTCAATGCTACTGGTAGCTCATACTCAAAAGCGAGCGGTATTCAAACCTACTCCTATAGTGATGAACCTGATTATCCAAGTAAGATAAATAAATACTGGCACAATCACCCTGATCGTATGAGTGAAAGCAAACGCCTTGCTGCTGCTATCCACTCCTCACTTCTAGCAGAAACAGGGGCCAAGGATGCTGGTTTATTGGAAAGCAGCTTTGCCGTACTACGTGAAACAGCTAAACCAGCCGTCCTACTGGAACTTGGTTATATGGATAATTTTACCGAAAGCCAACAAATCAGAGATAGCCACTACCAAGATAAACTGGTGGCAGGCATTGTAAAAGGTATCCAAAAATATTACGCTGGTAAATAACAATAAAGTTTCGAGAAACCTCGAGACTTTTCTATTTGTTTTCTTTTTTATCTTTATCAGGAAAGAGGTAGCCAAGTCCTACACAAGCTAGCACACCGGCACCAATTACCAAACCACTTGAGATTGGCAAAAGATCCAAAATAGCATTTGCAATGATAAAGGCAATGATAAGGCACATCAGACTAGCCTTATAGTCTTTTTTCAACAGATTTTCTAGAGTGAAATAGAGGAACAATCCAACTGGAATCAGTGACCAGAGGTTGATATCTAAACTTGGCCATCCAACAGAACCGAAATACAATACTAGCGCTGCTGCTACTAAGAATACAAGTCCTAATAATTTTTTCATTTTTTGTCTCCATTTTCTTTTTTTATTGACTTGAGTTATTTGATACTGACTCCTCACGTCCCTTACGAAAATTATTATAGCAGAGGATTTTTTCAAGAACAAGGCCTTTTGCCTATCTGGTCTATATCTCGGTCTAAGTGGTTGAATAGTAGTGATAAAAAAAGAAGCCCATTAGGGCTTCTTGATTTTGCCGAGTACAAGACAGTTCTGAACGATGATAATCTAAAGTTTGATTCTAAACTAGTTTTTCTTTTTCTTAGATTCTAGAGAAGATTTGATTGCTTCACGATCAGCTTGCAGTTGAGCTAAATTCTTTTCTTCTTCCTCAAGTTTACTGGTATCTGGTTTCACACGATAGTAAACATTTTCTGGTTTCATTAACATCGCTTCATATTGTTGTCCAGAAAAAAGTCTTTCCTCAGCATGATTACTTTTATCCGTAATCTTTCCATCATCACCAAGTTGCATAACAACTCCACTTGGAACAGCAACTACTACAAATCCTCCAGCAACAGAATCTTTTACCCATGCACTGATAGACGCTGTCTCAGGGTTACGACTATCTTGACCTTTTGATACCTTTAATCCAACTACAGATTCGTACTTTTGATCATTTGTAAACCAAGTCGCATCTACTTCTCCAGAATTTTTAATAATGTATTCATTGCCAGATTGACTACGCCAAGTGCCTTCTAAACTAGACAAATCATTGTTTTTGATTGCTTCAATATCTAGTTTTGGAACGGCAGTTTCTTTCTTTAGCTTGCTAACAAGTGCTTCTGCTTCAGTAATCTTGGTGTCCAAATCAGCCAGTTGATTCTTGAGTTTTTGAATTTCCTCTTGTTTATCCTTATCAGTCTCATCCGTTTTTCCTTGGCTTGTAGACGCTTGACTTGTTGTCTCTGTAGTTGAAACTGAAGACGATGCTTGATTTGACTCTTTCTTTCCGATCAGAGAATATGAAAAAATACATATCAAAATGAGAGTGACTGAAGCAGCAAGTGCTATGCCAATATAGATTTTTATATTTGGAGCCGACTTTGATTCAGACCGCTTAGGTCCATTGACCTCTTCAAATTGTTTTTCCCGTTCTTTCTTATTCATAATTTTCTCCTTTTTGATTTATATTCAGGCAAGCTTACGAGACTTCATTCGTTACTATCCATGATTTTTTATAATTTTTAGAAAATCTAAACAAAAATTTCTAGAATAATTAACTATAAAAACATCTCTAGATTAGTATCAAAACAAGTATTTATTACAATACATTATACCACAAAATATAAATCACAGTTTGTATTTATATTTTAAATAAGCCGAGGATATGTTTTTTAAACAGAAGCCATCTCAAATATTTCACCTTTTCTGTGTTTACAAAAAAGAAACCCATTAGGGCTTCTTCATTCTGCCGATTGCAGGGATCGAACCTGTGACCTACGCGTTACGAGTGCGTTGCTCTACCAACTGAGCTAAATCGGCGATTACTCTTTTAGTATAGCACTCTGAAAATAGATGTCAAGAGATTTTCATCACTATTAGAAAAAGCCTGTCCGGAGACAAGGCTTTTATATATATCTCTTTAAAATCTCCCATTTTCATAGAAATCTAAATAATATATTTATAAATCAATATTTTCACAAAACTATGTCATCACCTCACTATCTAATCTCAGTACATAAACCATTTTTTCTATAGCTTTTGTCTTAATCTTTATTTTTTTTCTTCAATCCAAGAAAAGCTCCTACTATAAACATTATTCCGGCAGCTAATAGTGTCTGGGCTCCGCTTGCTGTTCCGGTTTTTGGCAACTCATTAGGATTGTTAATAGTTGATTTACTATTGATGTTGGTATCTTTATTAGTTAAGTTCCCTTTTTCATTTAGATAAACTTTCTTGTTAATTTCAAAGTTTTTATCATTTTCATCAGAAACAATACTGTTGACATCATTAGTTGAATCAGATTGTGTTTTTTCTTTCTTTTTCGATACATCAAAAGTAGGTTTATTTTCCTCCTCCTTTTTCTCCTCTATTTTCTTGAATACAGGTTTTATAAGGGTATCTTTTGATAGATTAAGAACATAGCCAACGTCTTTTTTCCCTTCGACACCAGAAATTTCCCAACCATCAAATTGATATCCTTTTTCTAATTCCCCCTTATAG